>NZ_JAKKSC010000003.1:0-271682 GCF_025653705.1 Shewanella sp. SM87 | reverse complement strand
AATAAAGGCGGGAAATCTGTYATTCCAAGGCGCCGCTATAAGAATACACCTCAAGAAAGAGTCGATTGGTGCTTATATCGGTATCGACATTTAGTGGAGAATGCTTTTGGAAGAATTAAGCACTATCGAGCAATATCAACAAGATATGACAAGCTAGCAAGAAATTACGCCAGTATGGTGTCACTGGCGTTTATGTTAATGTGGCTGCCGATGTATTGCTGAACAACATTTGTACAGCAAAGATCAACAGACCCTAGAAAGTTACTAGCAAATTAAAAATGTAATACAAAGCCACTCATTCGAGTGGCTTTTCTTTCGCTTCTGCTCGCGCCTTCGATTGCTCATCCATCAGGCAAATATAATCTTCAAGCTCTTGCCCGAGAGTGAGATCAAAATGACGGTTTAACCGCACAAGACCTGTGATGCGATCGACCCTGAAATTACGAAAATCAGCACGTAGATCACACCATGTCAGTAAGGTCCAAGTACCACGCCAAAAATAGATGGCGAGCGGCCTAACTTCCCGCTCGGTAACATCCAGTTTGACATCTTGGTAGAAGAGTTTGACGTATTCGCGGCGCTGAGCCGCATTACGCAAGGGATCAAGGAATTGAAACTCATTGGAATCTAAATAAAAATCCGGTGAAAACATTAAGGATTGATAGGCTTGTAATCGTTTAGGCAACACAGCTTCGACTTTAATCATCGCCTGCCTCGCGGCGCTACCAAGCTCCTTACCACCCCAAGTTTGCACCATACGCATGCCAACTTGAATCGCTTCGAGTTCGGCTTCGTTAAACATCAAGGGCGGAACATTAACCTCGTGGCGCAACAAATAGCCGACACCCGCTTCCCCTTCAATAGGAATGCCACTTAAACACAGGTCCTGCACATCACGGTAAATCGTGCGTGTAGAAACCTCTAACCGTTCAGCCAACTCTTGGGCTGTGGTCAGGCGTTTATGTTTAAGAATTTGCACTATTTGAAATAGGCGATCAGCGCGGCGCATTAGCTCTGGTTTAACCCTTTATCTATCAATCAGTTGATTAAGTATTATTACCCTAGGTCAATCGCTGGTATGTCCTTGAATACACACTTGAGTGCTTTTACGATTTGAATCATAAAATTCCGATATAGATCTCAACCTCAGTAGCACTGAGATAGACTTCAAAATCCGTTTGATAGCGTCGCTGATGAGAGCAATCAGCCGCGCTAAAATAACCCCACACTTGCCCCCAGAGGTCGATAACACACTGGGGCATATCACCCTGAGCGGTGAATTTTAGGTACTTGCCCGCGTTAAGCTCCAATGGCGTAAAATGACTTGCATCAACAGGGGCATCAATTGCCTTACCCACCAGTACAGAAAACTCGCCATTCATGTCTGACTCATAGTCATAATACACGGCATACATGGGCGAATTAAGCATTGCTGTCAACTGGGATGATTCAAAAAAGGCTTGCCACAGACCACCTATTCTCGCGCTATCGACAGACATTTCTGCCCGATTATTCGTGCGGGTGCTTAGTCCAAGTAACGGTCGAGCATCAATATAAACCACATCCATCTTTGTTTCTTCCATAGATATCTAAACCAATAGGTTAATGTTAGCGTCGTGCCTTAAGGGCACGACGCTAAAAATTTAACACTCGAGACTACTTATCCTTAGACCACAGACCGACTTTATTGCCTTCACTATCGGCAAATAACGCGATGTAACCACACTCTCCACCATTAATCGGCGTCACTGGCAGCAAAATATTCACATTAGCGGCAGCGAGTTTATCCACTAGCGGTTGTAAGTGGGTGCTGAAATGCAAATACACTGTGCTGCCCTGCATTGACGGCTGGCTCATACTGCACTTGACTAGCCCTATGCTCGCCGCACTCGCATCCTCAGTGACTATGCTCGCATATTCCATGTCTTCCATATCGTCACGTTTAAACTCGACCCCAAAATGCTGTTGATAAAAAGCAACGGCACGGTTCATGTCACTGACAGGAATTTCACCCCAAACTAACGGTGCAATAGATAACATTTTCACTTTCTCCTTGTTGAAAAAATATCAATGATTCAAAACCTTATTAGTACAATTCAGGACTGAATCATTAACGGGCGACAACAAGAATAAAACAAGGCTACTGACAGCATGATGTCAGTAGCCTTTTAATAAAAGTGAATTTTGGCGTTTTAACTTAACCAGCAACCAAGATTATTTTGGCAAACTGGCTTGGTGAGCCTGAATAAAATCATCCATGGCTTTGCTCGCCCTCGCTTGGGCGCTAGCTAAGGTATCTGTATCAACCATAGTTTCTACCACTTCGTAGTAGCACTTAATTTTAGGTTCAGTGCCAGATGGTCTGACGATCACCCGAGCCCCGCCCGCTAAGCAGTAAGTCAATACATCGCTCGGTGGTAAGTCGATTTTCTCAACATTTCCATCGGCAAAACGACGCTCAAGTGCCTTTAAATCATCGGTTGAGAGCACATCTAACTCACCAATCTTAACCGGTGGATGCTCGCGCAAATAGGCGCCAATATTGGGCGTGTCAGGTTTTAAAGCAATGCTCACCTGCGCATTGAGATGGAACCCATGCTCACGGTAAATTTGCTCGAGTCTGTCCCAAATCGTTTGCCCCTTCGCCACCAGCTCGGCAGTTAATTGGGCAAATGCCACCAGCGCCGACAAGCCATCTTTGTCCCACACCATGCTGCCCACCGTATAGCCAAGGGCTTCTTCATAGGCAAACAGGAATTGATCCTCAGGGGACGTTTTCGCGATACCCACATTCATCAACCACTTAAAGCCGGTGAGCGTGGTAAAGCTTTGCGTGCCAAACCCTTGAGCAATCTTAGATAACAGGCTCGATGACACTATCGTTGTGCCCGTAAGTCGTTGATTATCTTTGGCGTGAAATAACAAGTAATGCCCAAAGAGCACACCGACTTGATCGCCCGTCAGCATCTGATACTCGCCATCCGCTTTACGCACTGCAACCGCAAAACGGTCGGCATCGGGATCGTTAGCACAGGCGAGCATAGAGCCGTGTTTTTTCGCCTCGGCAATCACTAAATCCATCGCACCCTTTTCTTCAGGGTTTGGGAAGTTCACCGTCGGGAAATCCCCATCGGGTTCACGCTGGGAGGCAACCGAATACACTTGGGTGAAACCGGCATCTTTCAATACCGTTTCAGCCATTTCGGCACCCACACCGTGCATGGCGGTATAGGCTAAACTCACCTTTTCAGGAGCGGTATGGTTTTGCAGCACCTCAGCTTGCTGCACGCCATGACGATAGCTTTGGTAAAAATCGTCCTGCAGGATAATTAACTTACCTTGGTTTACCGCGTCATCATGCTCTAAAAACGGAATCGCTTGATTCGCGGCGCGCTCAATTTGCGCGGCAATGCCAGAGTCGTGGGGCGGAATAATCTGCGCGCCATTCTCCCAATAGACTTTATAACCATTGTATTGCGGCGGGTTATGACTCGCGGTCACCACAATGCCCGCTGCCGCATTAAAATGTTTTACCCCAAAGGCCACCAGCGGCGTTGGCGCTACTTTGGACGTTAAGCGTACCTTAATCCCCATAGCGGTGAGCACACTCGCTGCATCATGGGCAAAATTGAATGAGTCGTGGCGGCCATCATAACCAATCACCACGCCACGCTCGGCTGCATCTTTAATCTGATCAAGTAGATATGCACCAAGACCAGCAGAGGTTTGACGGATCACCAAACGGTTCATCCCCATAGGCCCAGCACCGACGACACCGCGTAATCCTGCTGTGCCAAACTCCAAGCGACCCGCAAAGCGCGCTGCGAGTTCGGCTTCATTGCCGCTATCAATTAGGGTTTGTAACTGGGCTTGAGTGCGAGGGTCTGGATCATTTTCAAGCCAATGGTTTACCTGTAACTGCAGATGGGTATTCATATCACGCCTCATTGAAAATCATTTGCAATCACCTTAGGAAAAAGCACGTAGAAGAACAAGCTAATTTGCATTAATTTCAAAATGAGCCAAGGGTATTGCCATAAAAAACGCACTATCTAACAGGTCATGCCAGATAGTGCGTTGGTTTTAAACTTAAACACCAACATTAGCGCGAGGGTAAAGTGCCATCAAATACACGTACTTTGATATTCTTTTTCAGGTTATCTTGGTCTTGTTGCCATTCTTGCCACTGGGTGAGACTGATACTGAGCTGCAATGAAAAATCAGTAGAAATCCACTGTTTTTGCCCTTGAGTATATTTAGGTGCAGGGACTATATTACTGGGTCCAACGAAGGACGCAGAACACATAAAGGTTTTGAAATACACTTGGTCAATCGATAAATCGAGGGCGCTGGGTGATGTTAAACATTGACCACTGCCCGGCTCTTGATACGAGGCAAATTGGTACAGGATTGCCGGTGTATTATTGGTACTATCGGGAACTGAAGCAGTTTGATGACAAGATAAACAGCTACTTAATGCATTATCCGCAGGGCCATTTAGGCGCCCATTACACCCTAAGTGTCCCGCATTGGTGTGCTCATTCAAACGGCCAACAACCTCTTGAAATACGGCGCTATCCTTAAGCCCTGTGATTGGGTTTTGCGGGAATGCTGCCGCTCCCACAGTTGCTGGCGGCGTGTCATTCCCCCACATTAATCCCAGAGGTGATATACGATCCCAAGGATTTTGCTCTTTCGCTTTAAACTGACCATCGGCGACAAAAGTGCCATAGGCCCAGCCCACGGGTGAACGGCTGTCGCGCACTGCAATATCAAACTGCAACAAGTACACATCGGCGACAGAGCGCGGGCATTGCTCTGTTTCCTGTTGGAAACTACAGGCACTGCCATCGGCGTTTTTACATACACAGAAATCACTGGCACTGATATTGGCTTGCCAAACAGGTACATTTTCAAGGAAAGGATAGTTATTAGGCGTTGCAGTAGTAAACAATAACTTGCCAATCACACTGCCTTCATTAAATGCAAAATTTTGCTGGGGCATCACAGGTGATGGTGCCCCCGTCCATACCTTGCCAATGCTGTTTGCCGCCTGAGGATTATAAAAACCCACGGCCCACATAGTGGTTTTAAGGGAGCCTTGGCCTTTTATCTCCATAGTGACGGGGGCTTCTCGGGTCAAGCCATGGATAAATTCCCGCCCACTCATGGGATCATAGGTCTGATAGGGAATATGGTACCAAGAGCGCACCTTGTTGTTACACAGATCCCAGTCTTTACTGACATCGCCTTTGTCGATGTTTCCCTCTTGGATGTACTTCATCACAGCCCAGAGGTATTGCTCAGCTTGGGTATTTTTATCATTTTCACTCAGATTCTTATCGAAGGGATTGAATTTAAGCCAAGGTGCAGCGCTATCTGGTTTAGCACTCGAATAAGCATCGCTGAGGCTAAAAATAGGCCCCTTCCAGCCCGGATAGGCTTGATTGATGGTGACCTGATTATCCCACATACCTGTTTTTGTAAAAGCAGGATCTTGGAAGTAACTTGGATAGACTCCAGTACAGGTTGAATTTGCGTTAGATCTAGTGTTAGGCGATTGCTTATCTGCAGCTTTTGCGTTGACTGTGGTCAATGAACAAACGGTGAGCAGAAGTATGGCGGTAATGTTGAGTTTCATAATATCGTCCTTGAAGAGTATTAGTCCTAAAAACTCCCTTTGTGAGCCCAAAACTAACAACGGCTCGAATTAAGCATAGACTAATTTTTAACATCTTCTGTAAAGCTTAACGATTCACATATTAAAGATATAAAAAAGGCCGTTTAGTATGACTAAACGGCCGAAAAATATTGGTTATTGGACTAGCCGTCCAAGCTATTTCTCAACTTCTTGCCCGCGCGTCTTCCACAGCGAATACAAGACACCTAAGACTAACAGACCAAAAGTCACACCAAGGGACACGGCCGTAGGGATAGTAAAATCCACTAACCCTTCATGGTTGAAATACACTAAACCCACTTTCACCCCAATAAATACTAATACCACTGACAGCGCATATTTAAGGTATTCAAAACGATGCACCATCGCAGCCAACGCAAAATACAAAGCACGTAGCCCCAGAATCGCGAAGATATTCGAGGTATAGACGATGAAAGGATCTTGGGTAATCGCAAAAATAGCTGGAATACTGTCGACTGCAAACACTAAATCTGCAGTTTCCACTAAGATCAACGCTAAAAATAACGGCGTCGCCCACCATCCTTTTGTTAACTGATGATCTTCGCCACGTACCCAGAATTTTTCTTTATGCAGCGTTGGCGTAAAACGCATCTTAGTGCGTAACCATTTATAAAACTTATTGTCTTGGATATCACCGTGCTCATCGTTTGAGAAGAGCATTTTCACGCCAGTGAAAATCAAGAAGAGTCCAAATAACACAAGTACACCTTGATACTGGGCAACAAGCACAGCACCAAGACCGATCATAATGGCGCGCAACACTATTACGCCCATAATGCCCCAGAAGAGCACTCTATGTTGGTATAAACGTGGGATACCTAAGCTACTGAAGATTAACGCGATAACAAATACGTTATCCATAGACAGTGATTTTTCAATCAGATAGCCCGTTAGGTATTCCATACCGGCGGTTGAACCCTTGTACCACCAGAGCCAGGCCCCAAACAATAAGCCCATACAGATATAAAAGGCTGAAAGCTTTAAACTTTCAGCCACGGTAATTTCATGCTGATCCTTGTGCAATACGCCAAGGTCAAAGGCTAATAACGCCAGCACAAAACCGAAAAACATTAACCAAACCCAAAGCGGGTAACCCACAAATAGGGTGGTAAAAAACTCCATAAGTCTCCTTAGTAACACATAACGACTGATCTAAATCAGTAAAGTTGAGCAGATAGACATTGACTCATTGTAGAAATATAAACTGTGAAATCTTATATGAAAAATGCAACTATCAAGATTAAAATTCTTTTACAATCAATATAATTATGGTGCTTATTTATACTTATGCTTCGAATAAGTTCACTTCCCAATCACAGCGCTTCCCTAAGAAAATCATCTAACCCACCCATTTGTGACATTCCTTTAGATAGCAGCCTCGAACAAGCGCGTAGATGCTCTACCAATAATGCAAAATTGCTATCAATCATAAAACTTACACTATCCATTAAACGACGAAATACAGCTAAATCAAGGCTAAAGCCGCTAAGATAAAACTGCCACAGTTGAATTATGGCCACTATTTAGCACTCATTTCTTAACTGAAAATGAATTAATTTAACCGCTTAGTATTGCTATAGCGAGCCTTAAAGAACGGCTAAAAATGTTAGTTATACAAAATATTCATCACTTTCAAGACCCTTGGCTGTTCCATATCATCCGAGTGTGATTAACTGCTGCAACAGCGCTGTCTTTTAGCGATCAAAAGCGCCGCGATAATCACAAATAATGAAAAATAATTAATAAAATTCATTACGATAAAATGAATCATTAGCTGCTCGGCGCATAAAGTGCCAGCAATGGGAGTCTTAAGTGTCAATAGAACAAAACCCGCCGCACGCAATGCAGGGCCCACAAGGCTCGCCCCCAGCTGAAATGCTATTTGGGCATCCTAAAGGCTTATTTGTCTGCTTTTTTACCGAAATGTGGGAACGCTTCTCTTTCTACGGTATGAAAGCATTACTATTTCTTTACCTGATTAAATATCATCTATTTACCGATGAATTTGGTTACAACGTGATTGGTGCTTACGGTGCCTTAGTGTATGCCATGCCCGTAGTGGGTGGCTTATTGGCCGACCGCTATATCGGCATGCGCAAAGCGGTGATCTTTGGCGGTGTTTTATTGGTGCTCGGCCACTTAGGTATGGCCTTTGAAGGCCATCAAGCGGTTATCGTTGCGGGTGAAGTTCAACGGGATGAACAAGCGCTGCAAGTATTCTATTTATCCCTCGCCTTAATCATTGTCGGTGTGGGCTTTTTAAAACCCAATATTTCCACCATAGTCGGTCAGCTTTATCCTAAATCATCCGCTAAGCGAGATTCTGGTTTTACCATTTTCTACGCGGGCATCAACTTAGGCGCCACCTTAGCCCCGCTAATTTGCGCTTATTTAGGTGAAACCTATGGCTGGAAGTACGGTTTTGGTTTGGCAGGTTTAGGGATGTTAGCAGGTTTGTTGGTGTTTATTCGTGGCAAAAAACATCTGCAAGGCTTCGCCGAACCCAGAGATCCTGCGCGGATTTTAAAGAAAACCGCTGGCATAACGACAGAACAATGGATTTACTTAAGCGCAATTGGCAGCGTAATCATAGTCTGGGGGTTGATTCAAACCCACTCCCTCGTACTTTCGATTAGCAGTTTATTACCCGCTGTGAGCCCAGTGATTTGGTTCTTGCACTCAGTATCACTAGTGCTTGCCCTTGGTATTGGCTGGTTCATGGTGAAACATTGTAATCCGATTGAACGTCAACAGATGTCGGCTTTGCTGCTTTTCATCGTTGCGGGTTTGGTCTTCTTTGGTTTATATGAGCAGACCTATGGCTCTTGGGTAGCATTTTCGGACCGTGTGATGGACCGTAACATGCTCGGTCTCGAATGGAGTGCCGGACAATTGACCTTCCTCGGCGCTTTCTTTGTGATCAGTTTGTCGCCTATCTTCGCTTGGCTGTGGCCTGCTCTCGCTCGTAGAAATTGTGACCCGAGTAAACCGGTTAAAACCGCACTCGGTATTTTGTTCGCGGGTTTATCCTTTATGGTACTTGTGCTCGGGATCCAGATGCCGCTAAGCAGTGGCTTAGTGAGTATTTGGTTTTTAGTTGCAGCGTATCTTGTACTAGAAATCGGTGAGTTATTGCTATCTCCTATCGGTTTATCTGCCGTAACTCAGCTTTCAGTCAAACGCGTGGTCAGCGTGATGATGGGCGCTTGGTTTCTTGGGACTTCTTATTCTGAAATCTTAGCCGCCGAATTAAACAAACTCGCCGCGATTGATACTCAAGGTGGGATGATAAGTGACGTACCAAGTGCTATGGCATTATATGAGCAACTGTTTATCTTCTCGGCACAAATTGGCGTAGTGATGGCGTTAGTTTTCTTCGCCTTAGCGCCATTAATGAAGAGAATGATGCATGAAAAAACAGCGGTAAGCGAAGTATAACAATTAAAAAGGAAAGAAAATTTGGCTTACTCTCGCACTCTGAAGCGACGGTAAGCCAAGACAATAAGATGCTTAATGATTGATAGCGCCTACTTAATTTAAAGTAAAATTATTTCCCGAATTAAATTCGGGCTGAATTTTAACGTACTTTCATCATAAATGTATATTACTATATTTAAACTAAAGAATTTAACTATGGAAACTCATCTCAACAGAGCCATAAGGTTGCACGACATAATATTTTCATATAAGATTTAGTCTAACAGTAAAGTTGACAATTAGTTGTAATCGGCATAAACCGAAAACTTGGTGCAGAGGTGCAGAAATTTAATGATAAAACAGAATAACTAACATATAAGCGAACAATGATTGATGCACTTTATAGATAGGGGCAACCCGAAACTTGATATCAAAAAAATGCTAAAAAGTTTTATCATTTTGATATCAACCATAGGTGCAACCAATTGTTTAAAAATACTTTATAAACCCTACATACTAAGCACTCACCTTAAATAGATTAAAGTAAGGTTTCTATGGAACAACATGAAAATATTAATGCCTCAAAAAAAGTGCTGTTTAACGGGCACATAACATTAAATTCTATAAATGAATTTAGTACCGCCTGTTCAGAAGCTGGATTTAAAAATAATGATATAATAAAATTATTTGCCGCATTAAGACTTAAATATCCAAAAAAATATGAGATTCCTTATGAGCTAGGTCATATTTATGCAGCAGAAGGAGATTTATATCAAGCTGCACTATGTTTCGCACAAAGCTTAGATTTAAGTAGTGAGTCATGCGATGAGAATGACATGCTTTTTTATTTATTTAGCCAAATTTCTAACGCCGAAGAAAAATTCGAATTAATGTATCGAATAGCAATTGCAGATTCCATCTCTATCCAGCTACGGTATAGAATTTTTTATGAGATTATATACTCTAATTTTATTGGGATTGGTGTTAACAATGCAAGTTACAATATAAATGAATTATTCTCAAAAATAATACATCTAATAACAGAAAAAAATATTCAATATAATAAACATAACTCTAATGATGGCAGCAAGAATGTTATCCTGATGCCTTCCCAATTCCTCGGTCCGTTACATGGGCCAACACAAACTACTTTAGTTATTGCAAATTCATTAGTTGAAATGGGTTATGAACCAATAATTATAGCCAGCAACCCCATACAATTTGATAAAAAATATACCACTCCAAGTTGTTTGCTTCATCCAAACATCGTGTCTAGCTATAATAGAAATGCTACATTTCATATTGATGAATCAGGTATTAAATATGGGCAAGGAGTACATCAATTCTCAACTATAATTAATAGGGGGAATGAGTATCCATTTGTTCACCTAAATGGAAGTTTTGATGAAAAAATAGCTTTTTTACCTAACTTACTTGAAGATTTTATAAAAAAAAATACCCCCATTATAGCAATAGGTTCTCCTCACCTTCATGCAGAAATAATGGCAATGTACATTAATGTGTATTTACTTCCATGTAGTTTCTCACTTCCTATGACTGAAAATTGCCATTCTATTTTATGTCGAAACATAAAAGATTCAGAATCAAAAAAAGCCAAAGAATATAAATATGAATTAATAGAAAGCAGATTCCCTTACGGGATAAGATTTAATGCTTTAAACGATGGAACATCTAATTTAGATACAACTAAAGCATCGCAAATATCATTCAGCTTAGTGGGTGGGCGATTAGAACTGGAAATTGAAGACATTATGATGGTTAGATTGTCTGAAATTCAAAAAATTTATCCTGATGCAATTTTCAAGTTCATTGGAGTCGATGGTAATGATAAATTTAAAAATAGATTATCTAATTATATCAGCTTAACTAACTGCGTTTTTACTGGCTTTGTTAAAGACATTAAATTAGAATTAATTAAAACTCACTTTTACTTAAATCCAAAAAGGAATGGTGGTGGCACATCCGTTCTTGAGGCGTTATCTTTATCAATTCCAACAATTTGTTTTAAAAGTGGAGATGGCTATCATACTGCTGGTGATTTCTTTTCATTTGATGACAACTTAGAAGCTCTGACATTTATTAGCAAATATCTTAATGATAGTGAATTCAAAAAAAATGTAACCGCAGAGTGTATTCACTCATATATATTAAACACTGATGTTAAAAAAGTTATTAATGACCTTACTAGAGGGAGATTATCATGATCTTAGAACGAATTGAAATTACAAGATCGTATGTTGATGATGTGGAATCAGATATTTTATATCGTAGACACATTGAAAGGTATTGCTTGGCAAGAAAATTTTTATTTGGCAATGTATTAGATGTTGCTTGCGGTGTTGGTTATGGTGCTTACTTGATTAGTAAAAACCCTGACATAATAACTGTAAACGGATATGATATTAATCCCACAGCAATAAATGATGCAAACAACAATTTTAATAGTGAAAATGTAAAGTTTTTCAAAAAAGAATTAAAGGAAATAGAAGGACAATATGACTGTCTATTATCCTTAGAAACTATAGAGCATCTCGACAACCCCAGAGAAATTGAAAATCTTGCAAAAAGATGTGGAGTTAAAGAGATATTACTATCATTTCCTAACAAAAAAACAACGCATTATAATAAATATCACAAATGGGATATAACATTAAATGATGTGCAAATAATATTTTCTGATTATTACATTATCGAAACTTTTGATTTTTACGATTCAACCTTTGTTCGATTGTTAAGTGGAATGCCTAAGAAGAAGTATATTGCTAAATCATGGCTGAAAGAATAGTCAAATAAAACCATCTTTATAGCAACTTAAATCCGATACTGTAAACTCACCCTTGGTAGTGGCGTTTTAAAGTAGTAGCAACGCCGCTAACAAATTAATATCTATTATCAGACAAGTCTGAGCAATGTATAATTAAAATACATAAATCTTGCATATCTTAAAACTACTACTCAAGAATGTTAATTCAACAGATTAACTATCTTCATTTTCCACATAGTGATACTTTAAGCCTTGCCATCCCTTCATTGATAGAAACCAGTGCACCATAGCCGAGATCTCGCTTGGCTGCGCTGATATCAAAATAATGGCTGCAGGATAACTGCCGTGCAACGAAGCGCGTCATCATGGGTTCGTCTTGCTTCTTTAGCAGCAAATATACACTTTCTAATACTGCGCCTACCACATAAGCGACTGATTTAGAAACCCGTTTTGTCACAGGAGGTAAACCATCGCAGGCCAAAATCAAATTGAGCATTTTTGCCATAGTGATCGGCTCATCGTTACTCAAAAAATAAGCTTTCCCCTGGCACTTAGGCTTTGCTTGGCACAGTTCTAGCGCGGCCAGCACATGGGCATAAGCAGCGTTATCAATGTAGATAGTATCAACCAGCTTATCTTCATGCCCAACCAGTTTTAATTTACCTAAACGGCCACGCGCTAATACTCGAGGCACCAAATGAGGATCGCCAGCGCCCCAGATCAAATGTGGCCGTAGTGCAACGGTTTTAAGCGCATAAGGCATTTGAGCTATATCAGTAGTCTCAGTCACAGCATCACTCACTTGATTAGCATCCAGTATCATCTTTTCGGCGATCGCTTTGGAATGGGCATAATAATTAAGGAATGATGTTGCATAGGGCGTAGATTCATCAATACCCGATTCATCTTGCCCCGCAAAAGTCACGCTCGGGGTACTGGTGTAAACTAACTTATTTATTTTTAATGCCTTACAAACAGCAAGCACATTAGCAGCGCCCTTCACATTCGGACAAAAATAGCTGTCTCTGTCACCCCAAACACCTGCTTTAGACGCCACATGAAATACAATATCGCAGCCTTGCATCGCCTGTTGCAGCAGATCTTTATTGACTAAATCCCCTTGCAGCATGACTACGCCCAGTGCTTCAAGTTCGGGATAATGCCCACGCGCAAAACCTGTGACTTTAATGCCCGCAGCTAACAATCTCAGGCAAATCGCTTTACCTAAAAATCCCCCCGCCCCCGTGACAAAGGCGTGTTGCACCCTAAGCGCGAGCTGCGCGAGTGCCGTTTGTTCAGCCGCATCAAATTGGGCAAGCGTCGTGCTCTTGATTGGGTCTTTCGTCATTAAGGGTATCCATTTCAGCACATTTACATGAACTTAAAGTCGGTGTAATAAGTTTAAAATAAGCACAAGGGCTTAAAAATAAGCGAGTTTGTTCAAATGAACACAGAATATAACGTAAAAAATGCAGGAAAAAGCCGTAGAGTTTTAAATCAACCTTTCGTTTGTGATTGTGCCCAAACGGCTAATTTTTCTCTAAAAATCTTGGCATTATGCCGCACATCCACAGGGAAATCAGGATGGATAAGAAACCGCCTTATACCCTGAGTTTGAGCAAATTGCTCAGCAATAGTGACGAGATCTTGATACAGCTGCTGGCTTTTATTGCATACCAGTGACCTATCAAGCTCGATACAGATTAATGGTTCTATCTCGTTCGCTACCGTTACCGCCACTAATGCCGAACGTTTTACATTAGGATGCGTATTAAAAATGCGCTCGCAAGGAATAGAATAATAGCGTTTAGCAAACTGTCCTTTACGAGTGGCATCGACTCTGTGGGCCTTACGACCACACATCCATAATCGGCCTTGATCATCCAGATAACCCAAGTCGCCCATGCGATGCCTTACGCTGTTATTCTCGGCGTCCCAAATTTTCGCCGTCGCTGTCGCGCTATCGAGTTGATAGTAGGCATGACTCACCATAGGCCCTTGCACAACAATCTCGCCGATTTCGCCGCGATTAAGCAGCAATGCCTCATTCCACAGAGGGATGACATCTTCACTTATGCCAATAATACCAATCGTCACACCGTCAATCGCGCGGCCAACACAAATGCCGCCGCCGTTATCTGTGATGTCTGTGGTGGTAAATAAGTCATTACTGGCAATCATGCTAATGGGCAGCGATTCAGTTGCACCGTAAGAGTTGAGAATCGGCACATCTGGATTAAGCATTTGCTTAAAGCGAGCAATAGAGGCGATAGTCGCAGGTGCACCGGCTGAAATAACCCGCTGTACGCTGGGTAGATTATGTTGTTTTTGTTGGCCTGCACGGCCTAAACGCTCTAATAAAGCAGGATTTACAAAAATATTACTGCATTGATATTTTTCAATCGCAGCAAACAGGAATTCGGGATTAGCGGTAATCGGTTTACTGGCATCCATATGTGGCACGATAGATGCCATTCCGAGCGCGGGGCCAAACAGCGAAAATAACGGAAACGTAGCTAAGTCGCGCTCACCATGGGTAATACCATAATCATGTTTAAGCGCTTGAATTTGCGCTTCAAACATCCCATGACTATACACCACCCCCTTAGGCGTGCCAGTGCTGCCACTGGTAAATAAAATCGCCGCCATTTCATTAGGCTTTAGCATCACCATTGGATATTCAGACTTTGAAGCAGAAGATTGCACAGAGGTGCTTTGCAGCAGAGTCGATAAACTTATCGCACCAGTACTGATACGGATTAACTTTGCCGCTAAGCCTGTTTTGCCGTCATCAACATTGAGTAATGACTTAATACTGCCCTTTCCCCAACCAAATAGACGTCTAGCAATATGAGCCTTGGGAATACCGATAAAGGCATCGGGTGCGGCTTCAGCAAAACACTGTTTAAGATTGCGGATCCCCATGCCGGGATCAACTAAAATAGGAATAATCCCCGCTTTAAACAGCGCAAAAGTAAGTGCAAAAAAATCCAAACTCGGCGTGACCATAAGCACAGCCTTCATGCCGCGCTCAATGCCATGGGCGTTAAGCGCAAAGGCTATCGCATCGCTTTGTCTATCCAGATTAAGGAAGTCCAACTCGCTGTAACGCAAATTCGCCACAGAAGCGCCCTGAGCGCTTTGTACTGCTACCGCAAGATGATGGGGAATGGCATGGGCGGCTTGCTTGAGATGACGACAAATATTGGCATCATTGATTGTTGCTGACGCAGAAGTGCCACTTAAAAGTGACTTTTCCAACTGCGTCACTAAAGGAGCAACTTCAGTCTCAAGCAAGGTCGACATTAACCTGCGGCCTGTTCGGACTGCGCCGCTTCTACGTGGTCGTCAGCCATAAAATCTTTGATATGGGCAATCACTTCATCACTGGCATCTTCCAAAATGTAGTGACCACAATCGGCAAATTCATGCACAGTTGCCTGCGGCATGTGCTGACGCCATTTTGCTAAAAAGTGCTTATCGAATACAAAGTCCTTGAGGCCCCAGCAAATCAGGGTCGGCACTTTAGCAAATTTAGGTAAACTAGCAGCAATATCAGAGACTAATTGATAATTTCTATCGCCTTCACGCAGTGGAATATCCTGCACAAAACGCAGCGTCGAAATGCGATTGGCCCAAGAGTTAAACGGCGCGACATACGCCTCACGAATGTATTTCGACATAGGTTGGCGCTTAACACCCACATAGGATGCAATAGATGAAAAAGCATTAAAACCACGAACTAGCACTGTGCCTAACAGGGTATTACGACAAATCCACAGCGGCCAAGGGAATGGTTTAGTCTCGGGCAAATGGAAAGCGCCCGTGTTCAATATCACTAGGCGTTTAATGCGCTCAGGATAACGCGCCGCATAGCCCATACCTATCATACCGCCCCAATCGTGGACGACTAAGGTGATATTATCTTTAACATTAAGGCTATCTAACAGGGCCTCAAGATCATCAATTCGACTTTTTAACGTATAATCGTAACCGCTATCGTAGGGCTTATCCGATAGGCCACAGCCGATATGATCCGGCACTATGCATTGGTGAGTGTCTTTTAAGGCGCTAACAAGATTGCGGTAGTAAAACGACCAGCTAGGATTACCGTGAACCATCACCACAGGCTCGCCTTGACCCTCGTTGATATAATGTAGCTTGTTGCCATTACGGCTAAGAAAATGACGTTTAAAAGGCAACAGAGTGTCTAACATGACGCTTCCTATCTTGATTCTTTATGAGAGCGAATAACGGGTTATGTACAGCTGGCTTAGCTTATCGACAGAACTAAAGACTAAGCTATCAACTGAATCATGGACTTACTGGGTTGACTCGAATGTATGCCAGCCATCAAGCAAAGGCGTGAAAAGGTGCAATGCACCCTACCACTTAATGCCTAACATCATGCAATTCAATCCACTGCCTATGCCTAAAAAGCTCACTTGATCGCCCGCTTGCAAAAAGCCTTGATCGTGTGCCATCGCAGCGGTCACAGGTAACGACACTGTGCCCATATTGCCCAGTAGCTGATACGTTGGAAATTCTTTTTCGGGGGGAATATTGAGCGCACTCAGTACTTGCTTACGATTTGAAGCGCCTACTTGATGGCAAATCACTTTGTCCACTTGCTCAACCAGCCAATTACGCTGCTCAAGGAAATGCTCCCAAGTGTGCTTCGCCAATTCAACGCCTTCTTTAAGCAAGGTAACGGCATCGGTACGCATAAACTCGCGATACAGGTTATGCCCCACTTCCTGCAGACCCCATTGACACAACTGATGATGCTCAGGCGCCGATAAGTGCGATGCACCCAGCAATTGATGCTGACGCACATTTGTCAGCGGCAAGCTGCCATCGGTAAGGATCACCGCCACGGCACCAGAGCCACCGGTTAAGGTCGCCAGCGACAGAGCAAAATTTTGCATGGTCGGATCGGCGAGCATGTTGTCGATAGTGACATCAACAATGTCCCTTGCCGATTCACATGACACCACCATACCCGCTTTAATTTGACCCAACTCAATGCGATTAGCGATATCTAAAATACCCGATAACACTCCAAGGCAAGCGTTGCTGATATCGTAAATAGCGGTATCTTTTGACACCCCCAAAGAGGCTGCGATACGGCAAGCCGTGGCGGGTTCATGTTGGTCGCGGCACACGCCGGTATAGACAACAGCACCTAAATCGGCGACATCAATCCCAGTTTCAACCATGGCTTTACGGGCAGCTTTAATCGCACCGTCGGACAATTGATGTCCTTTTGGCCACCAGCGGCGTTCGGTAATCCCAGTCAATGCGGCAAGCTGTCCCATAGGAATACGGAACTTTTGATACAAAGGAGCAAGACGAGACTCTAGCTCACTACTGGAAACCACAACAGGCGCCAGTTCATAGGCCAGGCTATTAATAAATACGCGGGAATATTTCATGAAACTGTTTTATTCGCTCACTAGAATGACTGACCAGCAGGTCAGCTTTCAGTTGTTATTCGTCATTAATGCGACATTTGAACAAGAAAAGCCCGATGATTCAATAAAAAACCATCTTGAGTGTAAGACTTGTCTCACAGCGCAGGTTCCAAACACGACGGCCCTGAATTCACTATCACTAAACTTAAATGCGCTAATATAGAAATAATTCATAAAAAACATCACAGTACAGCATATTTTTAGACGCGCAAAATTATACCGCCATTTTTTGCGCTAAAATCAGCGTATTTCTTGGTGTAACGCTGTTTGCACAAAATTCACCCACGCAAACACCATATCCTTGTTCCTGCAAAAAACAAGCGCGATCTAAGATGAGCCACTGCTCCAGTGCGCTGCGGAATAAATGCGCGACTAAATCGATACGGCGAGTTAATTGTTGTCTTTGTCGCCCAACGTCAAGCCAAGCTTCAAAATCCCTGTTTTTCGCAAGATTAACGGCCTTAGTCTCGGCCGCCCACAGGCAAAAATCCGTAAAACTGCCGCTCAATTGACTCTGTTTTAACGAGGGTAAAGGCAAATATTCGTCTATTTGTCGACATTCACGTTGCAGTGCATCAAAGCCTAAGCGCCACGCAATTTCTTGATGGCGTAGCGCCTGCTGTTTGGGATTAGCGATCACACTCTGCTGCAGCGGTAACTGTAAATCATGGCGACTGAGCTTTAGGCTGCTCTGCTGAGCAAGAATGGATAACGGCTGATAATGGCTCGCTTGAATTAAATGATAACAGCAGGGAGAAATCGCCAATGCCTGCGTGCCCGCCTCGGCTGCTAGCGTTAACAGCCGAACATGCAAATCTCCGCAGGCATGCAAAGCAACCGCTTGCTGCTGAGCGGTTAAGGGGTTAGTTGTTAACGGATTCGCTGCTGAGGGATGTTCAACTGGTGTTTCGACAGTGGCTATAGCCCTGTGCTCAGCGCCAATAGCAAAGGCATCGGCGCAAATAAAAGTCTGCGATAACTGCCACTTATCAGCAAAGGCCTGCCCTGCTTCACACAGCGGCGCTTGCCATTCTAAACTCACCACTTCGGCGCCGCGAGCTTTAGCGATCAAGCGGCCCAAATGCCCTTTACCCGCACACCATTCCAGCACAGGTAAATTAAGCTGCGGTAAATGCTGCACAAAGGCGGTAATTTGCTGCCATTTTCGGCCTTTAATGTGAGCACTAAAGTGCGCCTCATCATCAAAGGACAAACCGCGGTCCTGCGCTTTATCTACCTTTGTGGTATCGGTAATCCCAATATCAGCAATGGCAGTGGTGAGCAATGACAAGTCCCAATCTTGGCCTAATGCCCTAAGATCGTGACTTAATGCCGGTGACAGTGCCTTGACCAGCAAAGATTGTTCGGCATCGAGTCCATCAAGCTCATCATCAGCCAGCGCCCACACAGCTTCGGCCAACTGCGGAAAATCCTGTGCCCAAGGTAAAGCGTTCACTTCAAATGCACGCACTTGCCACAGGGCTGCACTCTTTTCAAGCAACTGATTAAGCTTGCTAAATGGCTGTGAGTAAGTGAATTGTTGCTGCAGATTATCTTGGTTCACGTCATGCCCAGTGTAAAAAATACTTGTCTCGTATTAGGCTGAGCGAATCAGCCCTACGGATGACTTTATGCGAAAAAATGTTAGTATCGCGCCCATTAAAAGCACTCAACCTGACTGTTAACTGCAAACCGCGGTCAGCAATACCTAAAGAGGACACCTATGCTTTCACCTTGCGTCGCACGCTGCGGTTTAAATGACGAAGACTACTGCATGGGCTGCTTTCGACATATCGATGAAATCGTCAGTTGGCGTACGAGCAGCGAAGCACAACAAGCAGCCATTTGTCAGCAACTTCCCGCCCGTAAAGCTTTATTTGAAGGCAGTGAAAACCAGCATATTTTAAGTCGTGATAAATGGTTAGCTGCCGAAGCGCGTTTAACCGACAAAGACTAAACGCCGTCTGCTAACGCCACTCTCTGCGCAAGCTCATCCTGCTAACAGCCTACAAGACTATTTTTTCAGCATTGATTTCAAGTCAGCAAAGGGATTGTAGGTCGCCGCCGCTTGCTTGGTTTCTGTGGTGCTACCGTAGCGGATCAATTCTTCAAAGCGAGAATGTTCGTTGTCATGGCAATAAAGACATAATAATTCCCAGTTTGAACCGTCTGACGGGTTGTTATCGTGGTTATGATCCCTATGATGCACAGTCAGTTCACTTAAGTTTTTTGGGGTAAATTCGCGGGTACAGCGGCCACACACCCAAGGATAGAGTTTTAACGCTTGTTCACGGTAACCGCTCTCACGCTTAGCTTTGTACTCCCGCGCATCGGCTAATACTTTATCTAACTTACTCTGGCCTGGCACTGATGACATAGTGTAATCCCTAAAACAAACCCTAAAAAAATTGCCCCAAGGATAATCCGAGTTATCACTTGGGGCAATATCTCCCGCCCTTTGCGGGTTAATCGTGCGCGATTTGTAGACGTAAATGGCTAAGCCGACCTAGGTTACTGGCTTAGTTTACTTAACTTACGTTACTTAGCTTACGTGGGCATGATCGGCATTCGACAGATGCAAATAATGTAAGTATTTTTCATACTGAGTCACCACATCCGCGAGGATTTGCTCTTCGGTATAACCCATCACATCGTAATGCTGACCACCTTGTTCAAGGTACACTTCGGCGCGGTAATACAAGGTATTGCCCTGCTCGATTTCAGTCCCTATTGGGTTAGTGATGTCAAAACAACGCGTTCGTACACCGTAAACAAAGGGCAAGTTCACCTCATTGCTGATCACTAATCGCACGCGGCCATCTAAGTATTCAAGATCGGCCACTATGCCTTTCGCCATAAAGTGTTGGCACACCTTAGACAAAGCGGGCGTCGCCACATTATTCAAGAACACTTGCGCTTCTTCATGGGTAGGATGCGAGACTAAAACCCCAATACGCTCTTCCCAGCTCATGTTGGTTTTGGCGTACTGCACACTGGTATTGTGTAACTGCACGCTATTAATCTTAAGCCAATCATTTTTCAGGGCTTTAAATAGGCCCAGACACATGAATAGCATCACCACTAAGAACGGCATAGCACTGGCGATAGCCGCCGTTTGCAGCGCCTGTAACCCACCCGCTAACAACAATACCGAAGCAACGACCCCTTGCAACAGGGCCCAAAAGATCCTCTGCCATACGGGGGCATTGTTATCACCACCCGAGGTTAGATTATCAATCACTAAGGATCCCGAATCCGACGAGGTCACAAAGAAAGTGACAACTAAACAAATCGCAATCCCAGAAAGTAACGTAGGAAACGGCATGTGCTCGAAAAACACAAACAAGGCCACTGACACATCGGTATTCACCGCCTCGGCAAGATAGGTCGCGCCGTGATTCATAATCGAATCAATCGCCGTATTACCAAATACCGTCATCCACAGAAAGGTCAGCGCCGATGGCACAAATAACACACCTATCAAAAACTCACGTATGGTACGGCCGCGACTCACACGCGCAATAAAGGTACCGACAAAAGGAGACCACGAAATCCACCAGCCCCAATAGAGCAAGGTCCAGCCTCCGAGCCAATCTTCCTTATGTTCATAAGCGTACAAGTTAAAGGTTTTGCCCACTAAATCACTTAAGTAACTACCGGTATTCTGCACAAAAGCCTGCAACAGCATAACCGTAGGGCCAAGGATCAAGACGATAAGCAATAAAATAATCGCGAGACCCAGATTGAGTTCGCTTAAGCGTTTCACACCTTTATCGAGGCCAGAAAATACCGATAATGTCGCCAATAAAGTAATGCCGATAATCAAACACACCTGCACCACAGCATTATTAGGTAAACCTTCAAATAGATAACTCAGACCCGAGTTAACCTGCAACACCCCAAAGCCCAGTGAGGTCGCCACCCCAAACATAGTGCCAAGCACAGCAAAGGTATCCACTGTATGGCCAATAGGACCATAGATGCGTTCACCAATTAAGGGATAAAGCGCACTTCGCGGCAATAACGGTAACTTATGTCGATAAGAGAAATAGGCCAGACTCAATGCCACCACAGCGTAAATCGCCCAAGCATGCAGTCCCCAATGGAAGAAAGTGATCTTCATTGCCTCTTTTGCGGCAATAAGACTCTCAGGGGTTGCATCCGGCGGAGCCAGATAGTGCATAACAGGTTCAGCGACCCCAAAAAACATCAAACCTATGCCCATACCCGCCGAAAACAACATGGCGATCCAGCTTTTATAGCTATAGTCAGGCACTGAATGATCTGGTCCTAGTTTGATATCGCCGAAGCGACTGACCATGACAAATATGATAAAAATCAGGAAAAACGCCACACTTAGAATGTAAAGCCAACCGGCTTTCATTTCTATCCATGACTGCATTGATCTAAAAAAGGTGTTTGCCTCTGTGGGCCATACTGCGCAAATCATCACCATCAAGATGATGAAAAAGACCGACGAATAAAATACCGGCGGATTAATACTAGACTTGATTGACATTGACTCTCCCTATTTCTAGCGGGTTCACACTCCAAATATCTCAACATACCAACGGCGAGATAGGACAAAACTTATACTTAAAATTTGGTAAATACTGCGTGGCTCATCTATGACCAGTATGGGGGAAATCCCAAAGATCATGGCAACGACTCGCTATGGCTAAACGCGACAGGATCTGAACAACGGGATTAACAACACTCGACTTTTTTAAGCCAATGATTGATGGATAAACAGAATTAACACCACTAAGGCAGCTAACACCCACCTTTAGCATAAAACAAATATATTACTAGAATATTCAGCATAAAAAATGGCGACCATATTGGTCGCCAAAAAATTATACCACAAAAATCATAAAATTTAATTTTAAACGCTAAAACGCACAAACCTTCATCGGATTACTTAGTCGGTGACTGCGAAATGCCAGCAGTTAAATTGAAGCGCATCGCCTCCTCAAACGACCAATCAACCATAATTAAATCATCCCGCTTAACTAAGCTCGTCACGCCCGCCATTTGATAGCTCAATTGGAACAACACAGGCACCCAATCGCCCTCAGGCAACGCATCTAACAAGGGCTGCGGCGGCGTATCTGTCATGATAAATCCCACCACAAAACTGCCATTCGCCTGTTTCACTAACACTGTCTTTTGGCTTGTTGGCTTACCGTCACGATTCATCAAAGAGGCGATATCACGGATACTGCCATAAACCGATTTAAACAATGGGAAACGCATCAACTGGCGCTCAAGCCAACCATAAAGCCACACAATCGGGCTGACCGAAAACAGCAGGCCCACGGCAAAAACTAATGCCACCACCAGCATAAAACCGGCGCCGACAAAGTGTTGGTTAATCCCTACCAACTCTAAAATTACAATTCCTAAACCATCTAACGATACAAACAACGACCAAAACAGCCACAAACTCAAGGCCATAGGTAATAGATTCATTAAGCCGCGGGCTAAGGTTTTTTTCATCACACTCTCATTCAGTCATAGGGATACAAAAGGCATAAAATATTTACGCAAAAAACGCCACAAATGCTACCACAGAGTCACTTTTGCACCAGCACATGATGTAAGGTATCTGGCAGTAATAGTCTCAAGCATAGAGACAGCGTTCAAATTCAGGGCCCACTCTGAGCCATTCTAAGGAAAGTAAAATGCGCGTAACCCGCTTAGATCATTTGGTCTTAACCGTAAAAGACATCGCCGTCAGTGTCGAATTTTATCAAACCGTGCTCGGGATGAAAAAAGTGGTATTTGGCAATCAGCGTATTGCGTTAAGTTTTGGCGACCAAAAGATTAACTTGCACCAAGCGGGCGCAGAATTTGAACCTAAAGCCGCAGCAGCCACACCCGGCAGTGCCGATCTGTGTTTTGTGGTCAGCCACAACATAGAAGAAGTGATCGCCCACTTAAACGCACTTCAGATTGAAATCATTGAAGGACCAGTGCTACGAACCGGCGCCACAGGCCGGATAAACTCTGTCTATATCCGCGACCCAGATTATAACCTGCTTGAGTTATCAGAATATCTGCCCGCCTGCACTGGGTAAGCGAATTGGGGCAATATCAGCTGCAGTTCTGCTAGCACGCGGCGAGCAGAACTGCAGCTAACGTTATACTGGTTCACTGTTGTTTGCGATAAGACTCTCGACAGTTGAGTGGCATTTATTGTCATTACTTCCCTGATTAACTCGCGATCCTTTTAGCTAATTAAGAAGTATCCCTATAGGCTCAGCTAAAAAGCGAGTGCTCAAAACAAGACGACTGGGTTTTGCAGCGTTAATTATCATTACTTCCCCAGTGACTCGCCGTAAACTCATCCTTGAGGGCTCTACTAAAACATCCCTGTTTTAGAAGGTCACTGGTGCAGCAATGACAATCTTAGGTAAGTTATCAATACCTATGTCTGCCCTAAAAAGCATTTGCCCCAAAGCTTTCAGCAATGTGAGATAGGATTTACTCTTTGATAGAGATGTTGACCAAATTCTAGTAATCATACAAAGTGCTGGCAGAACAAAGGTATTTCCACTTTATAGCAGTCAACTACATGAAAATAAAATATTCCCCTAATCAAAATTGGAAATCACCAGCTCCTAAATTAACAGGAGAAGATAATTATCTCTCTTTAAGTGGCAACGATTGGGATGATTTTGGTATGCGGTCAACATTGAACTGCACTCTTGTTATTGATGGAGTCGTCCAGCCTGTCGATTTTAGATTAAAGATGCTGATTGCTGATTGTGATTACACTGCGAGTAGGTTAAATGAGCTATGCGCTGAAGGATGGAGTGGTGAGTTCCCTATACCAAATATAGATTACATTTCTGTGCCAACAGATATTAATTTTTACAAGATATTACACTCAAAATTTGATCATTCCTCTAGTCATCATGTACTGCATAATTTAAGAGATGCAGGTTATTTAATTTATGTTATTAAAGATGATGCTGCTAAAGAACTATCCCAATTATCAGCATTTTCGAACTCTTTACTTCGGGACAGTGGTAGCAATATGTCATTCCAAGATGGATGGCGTCTGTTTGTTGGTGAGGAAAGTCAAATCAGAGATTTTACCTTAAATATATTAACATCAGAATATGAGTCGAAACCAATACCTTTTAGATTCGAGTCAAGCCTACTGCCCTACGATGTAAATGTATTGATTGGTCCTAATGGCATTGGTAAATCTTATTGTCTGAGATCCTTAGTGGAATACTGGTTGAAAACTGGAATGGGGGATAAAAAACACTCGATGGCCTAAGTCATGAACCATTTGATATCCGGCCTAATATTAACCGTTTGATTTTGGTCTCGTATAGTCCTTTTGAAGAGTTTAGCTTAGGCCTAACAGCCGAAGATGAGGTGGCTGATAGAAGCTCATATCGATATTTTGGGTTTAGACAAAAACGTGAAGATGACACAATAAATATTGAGCGCGAGAAATTGGAAGGTGACAGAATTCGTATTAATCGTAATTTACCAAAGTTTGAAGCAAGTCATTCACTGATTGATGCTATTTTTGAAGATGAAAAGTACAAAGGTGAAAGTTGGTGGGTTAACAAGTTTTCAGCAATAGAGTCAGCATTAAAAGTAGCGCTAGATTTTGACCACTTAGCAATTAAAGTGAACATGAGTAAAGCAGGTGGTATCTTGGCTGATTTTCCAAAGATTATCAATGGTGAAGATTATTTAGAGTTAAATGAATTTATTGGTGCTAAATATGAAAAACCAACATTTAAGAGCATATGTAATTTTACTGATGGTATTCAGTTTATTAAAGATAACAAAGTAAAAGGACTAAGTTCAGGCCAGCAACTATTTAGTTATATTGCAATTAATGTTGTCGGGGCGATAAGGGAACATAGCCTAATCGTAATAGATGAACCAGAGCTATTTTTACACCCAACACTTGAGATTGAGTTTATATCTTTACTTAAGGTCATCTTAAAACCATTTAAATCAAAAGCTATTTTAGCTACACACTCTTTGGCTGTCGTGCGAGAAGTGCCCTCTAAATGCGTTCATATATTTCGCAATGAAGGCTACGGACTCGAGATCGTCCCACCTCCGTTTGAAACTTTTGGTGGCAGTGTGCAACGGATTTCTTCTTATGTATTTGGTGACAAATCTGTATCTAAACCATTCGATGAGTGGGTAGAAATGCAGATGAATGAAAATCCAGATGCAGAGAAGCTGATCAGTGACCTTGGCGATGAAATTAATGAAGAGTTGACTATGAAGATTTTAAGCTTGGGGAGAAAACATAGTGGTCGCTAAGCTTAATCGCCCTGTTTATGATTCGGTTCAAGTTATTCGTGCTATTTTTGCAGAACGAGTACATAACAAAGAGTTTTATGAAGCTCTATTACCTGATTTAGTAGGAAAAATTGTCACTTATATTGAGTTTGGTGGTGACCCAAGTAAAGTAGACCCATTTGACTTATCTCCTTATATAACTCAGCAGAGAATTAATGAGGAAGCGCGGATAAAGGTCACCGTTAAAGAGAACCCTGAACCATTAGTTAGGCTCATCGATAAGCGGAAAACGTCGCTAATTGGTCTGTATTATCCTGCAAAAGATAAGCTGCCTTACGATATTTTGGAAAACATGAGAAGGAAACACGGACTATTGTTTTGCCCTAGTTGTGGTGAGCCTGGCAAACCAGGAACTCTAGATCATTATTTTCCTAAAGATGCTTACCCTGAGTTAGCTGCAGTTCTTGTTAACCTCACGCCTATGTGTAGCGAGTGCCAAGGGCGAAAAGGAACAGATTTTCAAGATGAACAAGGGAAAAAAATATTTATTCATCCATATTTTGACCCTGTTGACCAAGTTTTAATTTCTTTAGATATTCATGAACCCTATTCTTGTCCGGCTGCATTTAATGTATCTGTTCCTGCGAATGTTGATCTAGTATTAAGACGATTAGTTTGCGCCCATATACGCGGAGTGGATTTTGTCGAGAGATTTGCAGACTTTTGTAGATCACAATATATGACCCTATTGGGTATTTTTGCGAAGGAGAGATTAGATCCTGCTCCTGATACAGCAATTCGAATCGTAAGAAGGTTTTTGAGAAATACAGAAGACCAATCAGTGAACCGCTGGGAAACAATTTTTTACCGTGGTGTGTTGAATAATCCAAATTTACTTAATTATTTAGATAATGGTGAACTACCTGATTTCTTATAGGTTTAAAGATAAATAGTGTAATCAGATGGACTCCGAAATCTAGCTTATTCCTAACGAGGTTAGGTTCCAAAGTGTAGTGGCATAGTGAATTTGGTCACTGGTTTGTACTTGATAGTACTCTTGGCATAGAAAAGTTATCTGAAAAGTTCAGTATTGCACAAATTCGTAACTCTATAATGTCCAAAAGTGTGTTGCGAATGTCTTTTAAATCTACAGATTACACGAATGCACGAAAGGTGAGCCATGGTGATTAGCGAGACGACCGTCCGCCCCATGGACGGGGCGGTCGAGCATCCAAGGACGGACTTGCTGCGCGTCGGTGAGTGAATACCATGGCAAGCCTGTATGAATGAGTATCAGCAAACGCTAAGCCCCCAACAACTGTAGTTAAAGCTCACTCCGGTATAATAGCCCTGCAGAATTTTCCAATGCGTTTTTACCAAATCGAATTGACTCATCATTGCTATTATCCATGTCAAATCAGTCTATAAAGCAGTCGCCATTAATTAAACCACATTTAAAAACCCTAAAAGCAAAACGCTCCACAGAAACTGCGAAGCGTTTTATTCAGGCATTACAACTGCAGATTAATGCGTGTGTTAGCCTTTCATGTCCTTTTCCATATCTTCGTAGGAAGTATGGCGAACATCTTTACCTTTCACGTAGTAGATAATGTATTCACAAATATTTTTGCAGCGGTCGCCGACACGCTCAACTGCACGTGCTGCCCATAATACATCGAGTATGTCTGGGATTGAACGCGGATCTTCCATCATATAGGTCATTAACTGGCGAATAATGCCTTCATATTCACGGTCAAGCTTAGCATCTTCTTTATGCAGCTCTAACGCGGTATCGGCATCCATACGGGCCAAGGCATCTAAAGTCGCATGCAACATCCGAGTCGCATGACGCCCCATATTTTCAATGCTAACTAACAAAGGCTGCTGATTATTCAAACGTTTATCTAATGCTGCTTTTGCAATCCGCACACAGGCATCACCAATACGCTCAAGATCGGCGATGGTTTTTGAAATAGCGATAATCAAGCGTAAATCACTGGCCGCAGGTTGACGCTTAGCAATAATACGCGTGCATTCTTCGTCAATGGAAACTTCCATCGCATTGACTTTATGATCGCCTGCAATCACCCGCTGAGCTAACTCGGCATCGAGGGCACTTAAGGCATCAATCGCTTGCTCCAGCTGACGTTCAACCAAGCCACCCATGGCGAGCACTCGATTACGGATATCATCCAGCTCAGCGGTGAACTGACCCGAAATGTGCTTACTTAAATTCATGTTTTCCATTGCGTTCCAACCTGTTACTTAACTGTTGACCCATACCAAGCCGTGGTGGCCTTATCCGATACTCAAGCGATTAACCGTAACGTCCTGTGATGTAATCTTCAGTCTTACGTTTTTTCGGCGTGGTGAAAATCGTATTAGTATCAGCATATTCAACTAATTCACCCATATACATAAAGGCCGTTTGATCCGATACTCGCGCCGCCTGTTGCATGTTGTGAGTCACGATAACCACAGTGTATTTCGTCTTAAGCTCAGTGATTAACTCTTCAATCGTCAGCGTCGAAATCGGATCGAGTGCCGATGTTGGTTCGTCGAGTAATAACACTTCTGGCTCAATGGCTATCGCACGGGCAATCACCAGTCGTTGCTGTTGACCGCCAGATAAACCAAAGGCGTTATCGTGCAATCTGTCTTTAACTTCGTCCCAAATCGCCGCGCCGCGCAATGAACGCTCAGCCGCTTCGTCGAGTTCACGACGGTTATTCAGCCCTTGCAATCTCAAGCCATAAACAACGTTTTCGTAAATCGACTTAGGGAAAGGATTTGGGCGTTGGAACACCATACCGACATTACGGCGCAGAGCCGCGACGTCGATTTTCTTGTCGTAAATATTCTGGCCGTGCAGCAAGATCTCGCCGCCAATATGACAATTATCAACTAAGTCATTCATGCGGTTAATACAGCGCAATAGTGTCGATTTACCACAACCACTGGGGCCGATAAAGGCAGTGACTTGCTTCTTGGGGATCTTCATCGATACATTAAACAGCGCTTGCTTATCGCCATAGCGCAAATCTAAGTTACGGATCTCCAGCGCGGTGTCGTTCTGGCTTAAGTTAGCTAAATCAAAGTTATTGGTTTTCATTGCTGTCGAATCTATAGAAATCATATTTAGTCCTAATACTTTCAGGATAATCGCTGATTAGTGCTCAAGCGAACGATATTTTTCACGTAAGTGGTTACGCACGCTAATGGCCGTCAAGTTGAGTGCCACAATCACAGACACCAGCAAGAAAGAGGTCGCATACACCAGAGGACGTGCCGCTTCAACGTTAGGACTCTGGAAGCCCACATCATATATATGGAACCCTAAGTGCATAAACTTACGTTCTAAATGCACAAACGGGAAGTTAAAGTCCAGTGGTAATGTTGGCGCTAATTTAACGACACCCACCAACATCAGCGGTGCCACTTCACCAGCAGCACGAGCGACCGCTAAAATCAAACCCGTCATGATCGCTGGACTCGCCATCGGGATCACAATCCGCCACAGGGTTTCAGCCTTAGTTGCGCCCAATGCCAAACTACCTTGACGCACCGCGCTTGGAATACGACTTAACCCTTCTTCAGTCGACACAATAACCACTGGCAGCGTCAAAATCGCGAGGGTTAATGCCGACCAAATCACCCCTGGTGAACCAAAGGTAGGAGCAGGCAAAGCTTCAGCGTAAAACAATTGGTCGATGGAACCGCCCATCATGTACACGAAGAAACCTAAACCGAATACACCATACACAATCGAGGGCACACCCGCTAAATTGATTACCGCAATGCGGATCATCTTAGTAATAGGGCCTTTCTTAGCATATTCATGTAGATAAACCGCCGCGACCACGCCAAATGGCGTCACGATAACCGCCATCAACATCACCATAAATACAGTGCCGAAAATCGCGGGGAACACGCCGCCCTCAGTGTTGGCTTCACGCGGATCGTCACTCATAAAGCGTCCAATACCGACAAACCACTTACCAATTTTGCCTATGAGTCCTAAGTGATTCACATAGGTCACATCCAGAACAGTATCGAGCTTCAGTTCAACTTCTTCGCCGCGCATATCTCGGACGATAACCGAGTCACGCGCCGCATCATCACGCAGGGCAAATAACGCTTTTTCAAGCACTAAGTAATCTTCTTGCAGTTGAGCTCTCTTGGCGACCAACTCAGCTTTAATACTGTCGGTCAGTTCCCCATCCAGCTCGAAACGACGCTCCTGCAAACGCAATTTTTCAATGGCGTAGTTAATCGAGCCAATATCTTGCTTCTGCAAATCAACCGCTTTGTCCGATAAGGCCACTGCGCGTTCGATGTGCTCCATTAAGGAGGATTCAATCGCATCATTCACTAAATCAAGACGCTTGCCATTTTCAATCACGGCTATCGGATAACCGTAGAAGTTACCGTTTTTAGCCCGCTCGATCAGTGCGACCTCGCTTGGCACAGAACGACTAACAATGTCCGTACCTAATATCCAGCGGAAATCCAAACCCACAAATTCACGGTTACCGGTTTTCACTAAGTAACGGGTCACAAACTCGCCCGGATGTTGCTTAAACACATGGCCAGCAGCAATCAAACGCTCAGTCGGTACTTCTTCCCTATCGTAAACCTCACCAATTAAGGTCGAACGTACACCCGTGTTATCTTCAAGCTCCCACTGGTAAACGGTTGCAGGCCAAAAGTAACTTAAGCCGCGCCATGCGATTAACAATAATAAGCCTAAGACGGCAATCAAACTGATGCTCACGGCACCGCCCGTCATCCATATCCATGGCGAGCCTGATTTTACCCACTTACCCATTGCACAAACCTCTCAAGGTCACTGGCGAAATAGTATTTAATGTCATTGTCTTATCCCCGTTACAGCGAGCTATAGCGTTCACGTAGACGCTGTCTCACCACTTCTGCAATGGTGTTAAAGAAGAATGTAAAGATGAATAGTACGAACGCAGCAAGGAAGAGCACACGATAATGCGAGCTACCGATAGCCGATTCAGGCATTTCAACCGCAATGTTTGCCGCCAAGGTTCGCATCCCTTCGAACACGCTCCATTCCATGATGGCAGTGTTACCAGTGGCCATCAGTACGATCATGGTCTCGCCAACGGCGCGGCCAAGGCCCATCATAATGGCCGAGAAAATTCCCGGACTGGCGGTTAACAACACAACGCGTGTCAATGTCTGCCAAGGCGTCGCACCTAAGGCTAAGCTGCCGTTAGATAAATGACGTGGTACAGAGAAAATGGCATCTTCAGCGATGGAGAAAATCGTTGGGATCACCGCAAAGCCCATGGCAATACCGACCACTAGCGCGTTACGTTGGTCGAAGGTGATCCCCAGTTCGTTAGTGATGAATTGACGGGTATTACCATCAAACAGCGCCACTTCGATGATTGGGCTGACCGCAAAAGAGAACCAACCCACGAAACAGACCACAGGGATCAACATCAGCTCTTGGTACACTTCAGGTAAACGTTGTTTCCACTTACCCGGCAACCTACTCCAGCCATAGGCAGATGTGAGTATCGAGGTCGGCAATAAGATCAGTAGAATTAAAATGCCGGGGAGATGCTCTTCAATCAGTGGCGCTAACCACAGACCCGCCAAGAAGCCTAAAATCACCGTTGGTAATGCTTCCATGATTTCAATGGTCGGTTTCACGAAACCGCGCACCTTAGGCGACATAAAGTAAGCCGTGTAAATCGCACCAGCAACGGATAAAGGCACGGCAAATAACATGGCATAAAATGCCGCTTTCATTGTGCCGTAGGCCAATGGCATTAAGCTCAACTTAGCTTCGAAATCGTCAGAACCTGAGGTCGATTGCCATACATATTTAGGCTCTGGATAACCTTCATACCACACTTTGTCCCACATGGCGCTCCATGACACTTCTGGGTGGGAGTTTTCCACACTGAAGATATGCAGCTTTTTGTCCGCCTCAACGACTATGCCGTTTGAGCGTGGGGTAAAGCCCATTTTACCGGGGTTTTTAAGGTCAAACTTTGCATCAAACAGTTCACGATGACTCGTGGTATAGAGTAGTGTTAGCACACCCTCAGGGCTCACAGTCGCAAAACTCTTACGATAGAATTCAGAGGTAATCGAGCTGATGGGCGGTAAGTCATCAAACTGACGAATCTCTTGATATAAACGCCCTTTTTCACCATTAACTTGGAAGTACTGCGCCACAATACCTGTGTCATAACTGACCAGTAATGAACTCGCTCCCGCCAGCAAAGCCACGTTATTGACTTGTGCCTTAGCACGTTCAACATCAATCACCTGCAGCAGATCTAAGCTGTCAGTATCACGGATGTCGTACACGAAAATTTTATTGCCAGTTTGCAACATCAATTGACGTTGATCGGGCGTCATCAGCTCGTGGGAGACTTTCTTCGGCGCATCTTGAATTTGTGACGTCGTAGAAACCCACTCCACTTCTTCAGTCATCATGTTCTCTTGCCCTTCGAGACGAGTAAGGCGCCAAACACCACTCTCATCTTGATAAGCAAAACTCATTTTGTCTGAGCTATAAGTAAAGGTCAGCTTATGAATCGCGCTGCCTGTCTCATCGACTGTTATGGGGGTTTCACCTGCGGGATAACGCAGTTTAGGTGTGATTAAACGTTTGTTATTGGGGTACGTTAAACCAAACTCTAGGCCCGCCACTATGACCTGACCATTACTTAATCCCAGCGCAAAACGTTGTTCGCTCGGTACAGCAACGGCGGCGCTGGTGACGGTAACACCCGCTGGTAACGTCGGGGTAAAGCTAGAAAGTAAGCTACCGTCGGCAACAGTATAGAAGTCCACTTGACCATGAACGCTCACACGGTACATCACCTCATTTTGCTCTTCAGCACCCACCATTAAGGTCGGCACATCCGCGTGTTGATAGCTCACACTCTTAACGGGTGTGACATCAGCACTGTCGAAAATGGGTTTAATCACATACAACAGATAAAAGAAGATCAACAATAAGGCGACAAATACCATAGTGCCGCCGATAGTGACGCTGATTTGCGCCGCTTTATCCTTAAATGCCCTGCGATTCGAGCGTCCGCCTTTAAGCATACTGTGCGATGCAGAACCAGGTTGAGTGACCTGACTTTCCATTAAGAACCTCTATTATTAATAGCTAGCGAGTTTTTTCGCTAGGATTTGCCGAGTGCTATGCTTACACTGTTTGAACGTAAACTGAGCAATAACAACATCCTTTATTCTAAGTGCGTTGGATTATATGACGCAAAGATGACAGTTGTGTTACACCCCGTTTTAAAACAGGTGCCTTTTACAAAAAATAGGAGTCAGTCACTATGCTACGATACTTAATCACACTACAAGCACCTGATAGAAAAGGATTAGTAGAACAAATCTCCCATGCTGTGAGTCGTCATGGCGGCAACTGGCTCGACTCAGAATTACGCCATATTGACGGTGTCTTTGCCGCGATATTGTTACTCGAAGTGCCGTCACTGCGCATGGACGAGCTCATTGAGGCCCTAGAATGCATCGATAGCCTGTCCCTCACCTACTCCAAAACCTCGGTCGCCCTTAAGCCCATCAAACGCTTAAGTTACAACCTAGTGGCCTATGACAGACCCGGACTTGTGCTCGATATATCCAATAAAATCAATGCAATTGGCATCAATATCGAGCAGTTTAGTAGTCAATATGAAACCGCAGGCCACACAGGTATAGCACTCTTTCGGGCCACCATTGGCCTTGGACTCACAGATCTAGCCCAAGAAGATCAACTGGTAGAATCCCTCTATGCTCTTGGGGATGATCTCGTGCTCGATAGATTAAGCCGTTAATCTTGTTTACTTTTACGGCAAGCTAACACTTAGCACACCAACATATTTAGAGAGTGCACTCGCAATGACACTTTCAAAAAGCACTTTAAGAGCGCTTAAAGCAATGCTTAAAAACCGATATTCGCGACAAGGTGTTCAAATTAAGTTAAGCCAGTGCAATCAATACTGGATAGTTGGAATAGTTAGAATGCGCATAGGAATCAGGCAAGTGGGTTTGTAAGTTGATGTCATCATTCGAAATTTATTAACCATCTAATAATGCTTAATATTTTTACTATAAAAAGCCCACAAAACCCGATTACTGAACCATAAACACACTAACACCAACAAAATTTAATGTTGTAACTGCCTTTCGATTCATGCTCCCTTGGTAGAATAACCCACGAAACACCATAGCTCCGGTTCAGAATGACCACTTTGCCGCTTTCGAGCTTTACCATCTTTATGTTTTATCAATTATTTTAGGGAGTAGTACGTATGGAGCAGTTATACGAACTGGCCCAAGCCATGATACACAATGATCTGGCGGTTTTAGCCAATCCTAAAATCGCCATCATGGTCAGCGCATTAATTTGTGGCTTTTTAGTGTTAGAAAATGGCTTTATTCCCACCGCATTTTTACCCGGAGATAGCCTACTCTTTCTCACTGGAGTGCTGATTTATCAAGATATTCTTCATATCGGTATTATGCCGTTATTGGTTCTAGCAACCTTTACAGGTACAGCTATAGGTTATTTACAGGGTCGATTTTTAGGGCATACCCAAATTTACCAAAAACTGCTGTCGAATATTGATATCAAACATCAGGAAAAAGCGACCCACCTTATTGATAACTATGGAGTGATAACCCTGCTACTCGCACGTTATATTCCTTTTGTTCGTACCGTTTACCCCTATATTTTAGGTGCAACGGGTATTTCTTCCCGTCGTTTTTTACTCATTAACTTCATCAGTTCAATGGTGTGGATTTTTTCCGTTGTTGGTTTTGGGTATCTCATTAGCCATACCCAATTAGCAACAAAATACCAAACACAATTTATGAGCATAATCATTTACTTACCAGTAGCCCTGCTTACTTTCGGTATTATTGCCTTAGTGTACAAATGGTTAAATAAAACAAAAGAGGTTTAGGTGCACTCAGTCAATCGACTCACTTATCGACTTACTTATCGAAAAATCCTATCTAAACTGACTTGGATAATCTTGTATACTAACGGCAACGCAATGACGATATAACGGAAGCGTGCACTAGACCGCATGATGAGCGACTAAGCTGCACCAGAACGCAACACATTAGGATGACCATGTTAGGAACGCTAAAAAAGATGCGCGTGCAGTTAGATGACGCGCAACAAGTGCAATATCAACTCGTTGTTGGTGATGAGTTACTCCCGCTCAATCCATTGATAGGAAAGCAATTAACCTTGACCCACACGGGCAATATCTTCTGCTGCAACTGCGGTAAAAAGAGCAAGAAGAGTTACTCGCAGGGCCATTGTTTTGTCTGTATGCAAAAGCTGGCGAGTTGCGATATGTGCATCATGAAGCCGGAAACTTGTCATTACGACCAAGGCACTTGCCGCGAACCAGAGTGGGCCCAGAGCCACTGTTTTGTGCCGCATTATGTATATCTGTCGAATACTTCGGGCGTTAAAGTCGGCATTACCCGCCACACTCAACTGCCCACCCGTTGGATTGACCAAGGTGCTACCCAAGGTTTACCGATTTTTAAAGTCTCAACAAGGCAGCTCTCAGGCTTAGTCGAAGTAGAATTGGCAAAACTGGTTAATGATAAAACCCATTGGCAAGCCATGTTAAAAGGCCATGCCGACGATATTGATTTAAATGCTAAGGCTGCGGAACTGATCCCACAAATTGAGGCTAAGTTGCACGAAATCGGCATGCAAAAAGGCGATTACAGTATCGAGCGTTTGCACGAAACGGTTCAGCCAATTCATTATCCAATTGACACCTTTCCGAAGAAGATCACTTCGCACAATTTCGATAAAGATGTGGTCGTCAGCGGAATTTTGCAGGGGATAAAGGGGCAGTATTTAATGTTTGATACGGGCGTGATTAACATTCGTAAATTTTCATCCTACGAGATCACAGTCGAGCACGACTGAAACAGTCTGAAATCAAAATGGAACTTCCCTCCGTTAAAATGAAAAAGCGCGGCAGTTTTCACTGTCGCGCCCTTTATTGAGATGGCTGTCACTAAAGTACCATGTCCCACAGTTCAAAAATGGGAGCTAGCACTACAAACATGGGACCAAGACACCTCAATTAAGCACTAATCCCGTTTATCTGACGAATGCTCCTACCCAAATGCTGACTCAATTCACTTAGAACTGAACTAAAGCTCAAACGCTGACTAAGGAGCCACATTAACCGACGGCATATTGGCCAACATACTGGCAATGAGACTGTCGAAATTTTCGGTTAGCTCATCCATCTTTTTAATGTTACCAAAACCTTGGGCAAGCACTCGCCAAATTGGCTCATCAACGCCCTGTATTTTAGTGGGTTTAAAGAGCGCTATCACCACGGTACCTTTGTCATACTTTTGGGTATTCACACCGTCGGTTGACAGCCCAGCGACTAACCCTGTCACTGCCAAAATTTGTTCATCGCTCATTTCAGTTCCCATAGCGACGCCAAAGCCAACCTGAAAATCCGCCAGTAGTGGATCTTCGACCCAGCGATATCCCTTACTCTGCAAAGTTTGCTTTAATACGGCTTGCATGTGTTGCAACACTGGCTGCTGATCTAAGCGTTTATCTGTGATGATTTTTTGAAATTTAGGATGCCAAGTGAATGTCATTGCCATTGACGGTAATTCACTGAGATCGCCAGACATCACGATTGTGGTTCGCAAAGGCTGCGCCGCGTTATCCGTCACAGTCACGCAGCCAGTAAGACCTAATACGCTGCTAAAAAGCAGTATTAACACTCTCAAATACCGACTTAACGCTCGGTCGGGAACCCAGCAAGGAACTCGACTGAACTGTCGATTTAGCACTCCACTTAGCTCACTATTTAATGATGGATTCATCATGCCCTGTTACCTCAATCTATAAAATGCTGTCTAAGGATAGTTGCTATTACTAAAACTGAAAGCTGATATCCATCATAGTGTTAAATCAGCATATTCCAATATATCTTGATTTTCGTACTAACACAGAAAACCATCAAACTGCGCTAACTCTATTCTCACGCCATTAATCCCATCGAGGCATGTACATATTTTGTTATTCTTTTTAGTTTATAAACTCACTATGTCATATAGGCGCGGCAACATTTAATCGCTAGAATGCCTCGCCTGCGTTGCAATCAAATGTCGCAATTATAAATAATAGCAACACAGTATTGCGTAACATCAGATGAGTAAATCGCAGGCTCAATGCGGCAAATAATCACAATGCCATAAAACTAAAATAAAAGGTGTGGATCTATCTATGGAGTTAATACTCGCTATCGCGTTGTTTGCCTTTTCATCTGGGATCACCCCAGGGCCTAACAATATTATGCTGATGACCTCAGGGGTAAACTTTGGCGTAAAACGCAGTATTCCGCATCTTATGGGAATAAGCCTTGGCTTCCCGACCATGATCCTCGCGATAGGTTTGGGCTTGAGCGCCCTATTCCAAAGCTATCCTATCATCCATCAAGTGATTAAAGTCGTCGGCATAGGTTACCTTTTGTATCTGTCTTGGTTGATTGCGAACAGCAGTAGCAAGATGGAAGGTAAAGCCATTGCTAAACCCTTCAGTTTTATCCAAGCCGCGGCCTTTCAATGGGTCAACCCTAAGGGCTGGATCATGGCCGTGGGCGCGATTGCGACGTTCACGTCAGTACAGCAGGATTTGACCCCGCAGGTCATCACTATTGCAACGGTATTTTTGTGCGTCGCATTTCCCTGCGCTATCGTCTGGCTCGGCTTTGGTGTAGCCCTTAAACGCATTTTAAAAAATGAGCGCCAACAGAAGATTTTTAATATCACTATGGCGCTCTTGCTTGTGGCGTCTATCATCCCTATGATCGCCCCCTAATTTTTAAGCACGAGCAAACGACCGCCATGAACGAAATTGACATGATCACTCAACAAACCGACGACTGGGTGAAAAAAGTGATCATGAAATACAATATTTGCCCCTTTGCCAGACAAGAAGTCGAGCGCGGCAGTATTCGGTATCTGGTGGTGGAACAAACTAAAGTCAAACTCGTACTCAAGGCATTGATCGAAGAATGCCAATACCTCGACGCCCACCCCGAATCCGAAACCACACTGTTTATTCTACCCCGTGGTTTTGAGGGGTTTTATGCTTATCTCGACCTCATCGACATGGCAACCGATACGCTTATCGAACACGAGTACGAAGGCACTTATCAACTCGCCACCTTTCACCCAGACTATTGTTTCGATGGTGAACCACAGGACGGGGCAGCCAACTTCACCAACCGCGCGCCCTACCCAACCCTGCACATCATCCGCGAAGCCAGCATGGAGTTAGCCCTTCCTAACTACAACGATCCCGAAACCATCCCAGAACGTAACATCGCCTTTTGCGAACGCAAAGGCAGCGACTTTTTCGTCAAACTGTTAGCAGAATGCATGGGGAAATCCTCATAACAGCCCAAATACGGCAGCTTTAATGAAATTGCGGCCCTTATCACTGAAGCGGATGAAGCCCTTATCACTGAAGCGGATGAAGCCCTTTTCGATAATAACGTCAATATCCAGCCAACCTATGTTGAGCTGATTAAAACGATGATTGTTAACCATGTAGGGCTTGAATAAGGCAACCAGATAATCGAGCAATTGGAAATCATGGCCTACTAACACAAGTAGGCCACAATAAATAAAACATTATAAATCAATGCTTTAAAATAGCTTACCCGCAGGCATACCGACGATATCTTTATCATGGTCGTTAATGCTCGCGAATAAGATCTGTCAAACCTATAACTGAAAACGTCTTAGTAATTCTTTTAGCGTAACACCAAGGCTAGCAAGATCATCGGCGGAGCGCGCTGTTTCTGCCGCGCCATCAGCGGTTTGTTCGGCAATATCCCTAACTCTCACAATACTTTTATTAATATCTTCTGCCACGGCGCTTTGTTCTTCCGAGGCGGCGGCGATTTGATGTGTCATATCCTGGATACGGCTAACCGCATCGGCAATATCCACTAACATTTCACCCGCTTCGCGGGATAATGACACTGCGCCATCACTTAATGTTCGGCTTTTGGTCATCATTTGTACCGACTCCAGTGTCCCCTTTTGCAAATTAACAATCATATTTTCAATTTCTTCAGTAGAGGATTGTGTTCGACTCGCAAGGCTTCTCACCTCATCGGCCACCACTGCAAATCCCCGTCCCGCCTCACCTGCTCTTGCAGCTTCAATGGCCGCATTTAGCGCGAGTAAATTGGTCTGTTGTGCAACCGATTTGATCACATCAAGGACGGAACCGATACTGTCACTCTCAGATTGTAAGCGCTCCATCGCATGTGCCGTGGTCGCTATTTCCTTGGCTAAAAGTTCGATTTGACTGACCGCTTCAATAACTTTTTTATTACCTATCGCAGTGGTGTGATCCGCCTCTTTAGCCGCTAGCGCGACATTTTCAGCACTGGTAGACACCTCTTGTACTGTCGCCCTGTCGCCGCCATTTCATTAATCGCGGTGGCAACTTGGTCAGTTTCACTACATTGATTTTGCATACCCGCACTATTTTGTTCTGTGACCGTAGAAAGTACTTCTGCCGATGAAGCCAACTGCACCACGCTATCACCTATTTGTGTCAACACTTGCTTAAGGGTGCTATTCATTTCACCCATGGCACGCAATAGTTCTCCCATCTCATCCTGACGCTCTGAGTGGATAGTGCTGCTTAAATCACCTGCGGCAATTTTTCTCGCTGTAAGGAGGGTTTGTTTAAGTGGCCCGACAATTTGTCCACTGATTAACCACGCAAGTAAGGGGCCGACAACCAAGGCGACAATTAACGCACCGAGTACCACGGCCTTTGCTTGGGCATCAGCGTCTGCCCGTTTATGCTTTTGGATGTCAACTAATTCACGAATATTCACCATCAATGTTTGTGCTGCGCCGCCCATTGACTGTGCTAGGTTATCCATATCACGGTTAACATTGACCATAGCATCAATATCATGGTCGTAACGGTCCAATATCTGAATGGCTTGTGCGGTATCCTCTCCCTTAAGAGTGGCGATAGTCTGTGACAATCTGGCAATGGCATCTTTTGCCGTTTTTAAATTGAGATCACTAGCATCATAGACATAGCCTCGGATGTGATAACGTAACATGGTCATTTGCTGGCTAACACTTAAGGCATCTTTTAATAATTCAGTATTTTGCGTTGCTTGCGCCCTGTTGGTCATTCTATCGACCAGCTCCGCATAGGTGGCAACCAACTTGGCCCCCACTTGAGCACCCGTGACTTTCAATTCCTGTTTATGCTTAAACACATCACTAAACTGATTTATCGATTGATGATACCGATCCATTGCAACTAACGATTCTTGAAGATACTGCTGATCGTGGGCATCGCTAGACGCTGACAATTGTTGCTGTAAACCGCTTTTTGTATTTTCAATTAAGCTCTGGAGTTCATCCAATTTGGTTAAATCGCCATTTGCAATAAATTCTAATCTTGCGGCCTTGGCCGCAAGCAATGTTTTATCGACATTGGCAATAAACTCCAACCGACTACTGCTGATATCGATTGAGGTAAGTCCCCTGTATCCAGCCGCTGCCACAATAAATATCAGCAATAACAAGATCCCAAAACCAAGCCTTAACTTATTGGTTACCGTCATGTTTCCTAGCAGGCGGCGCAAACCTTCCATTTAAATACCCCATATCAAATTTAAAAATGAATATACAAATCCAATGCAATTGTAATGAGTTTTTCATGGCCGTTTATTGACCCAGTTAACCAATCTATAAAATACATTATATGTATAACATTTAAATTAAGGATGTATTGTGGAAGTCAGAAGCAAGAGAAAGCATTGCGGGAATGACAACAAAAATGAAAGAGTGATGACATGTCATCGTAGAAGGCCATGAATGGACCATTATTAAAGAGAAGATTAAGGCGTGTCCGCAAGTAGCGGCATTCGATTTACAATAGACACACAGCCAAATTAAAACAATAAATTTGAGCACTACGACAAGGCTGGTGACATCACAATATCCGATACATCTTCGTCATGGTCGATACTAAAGGCCATAAAACCATCGGTTTTAGGGATCGCTTGATAGACTTCAGTTTGGGTAAACTGCACTAGGCATTCGTTAAACACTGCGCGTATTTGCCGCACTATCTCCTCCCACTCACTAAAGTCATCCTCGGGTAAGCTCTGTTGAATCCTCTGTAACTCATCCTCTGAAAGCACATAACATGTACTAAAACATTGATACTCCCAGTCACCTGTATTGAATTTAAGTTCTTGGATGGCCTCAGGGCTTTGGTATGACTCAGCCCATTTCCCAGACTGGTAATAGGCTAATTGCTGCTGAAAATCTGCCTCGGTATTAAAACAAAGATTTAATTCTGCGTATTCCGCATGGGTGTCAAAAGCAAAGGCATAAAAGGTTTTATCTGGATGAGCTAATAAAAATTGCTCAACCTCAACCGTTGTAAACCGCAATATCTCGGCTTTGATTCGAGCAATAAGAGCATTATCTAATGGCATAAAGATGTTCCATTTACACAATATTTTTTGTGTCTCAGTGCATCACTTAAATTAAACCGACGTTACTAAACTCAATGCTTTAGTCATTTTTTACTGACGTCAAGCATTGAGATTAAGCTGAATTAAAGGATTTGTACGCTCCATTTCTCATTGCCATAGCGACGATTTTTATAGCTATCGATACGCCATTCATCGGCTTTTTTGAGAGCAATAAACAAATACTCATCTTCGAAGTTAGTGTTGGTTTTAATATAAATTTCGGCTCTGCTTTTATTTTTTAAAGTAATTTGCACTTCAAGAGGATGATCGCAACCATTAAATTTTGAAGGAAACCCGAAGGAATTACGCACTTTTCCGCCGTAAACACGGGGCTTATCGGTGCAAAAATCGTCAAATAATGGCGCTATTTGCTCACTCAGTAAAGCAAACCAATCGGTTTGCTTCGCATAATGGAATTCAGCCACTGGCAATTCCTGCCGTAGCTTATCTTCTTCGGCAGTTCTTTCGGTATAGAGGGTATTTTCGATACTGTTCCAGCGCGTACAAAAAGATAACACCCTCTCTGTTAAATATGCTTTTAATTCAATCTCATCCATTTAAATCATTGACTCCTTTCTTTATAAGTCTGTCGGTCAAACCCGCCAAGAGTTTATACCATATCGGGACAGACGAATGACTCTTTACCGCGATTAAAGGACGTATTAAAACCAACCCCTTACGCTCAAACGAGCTTGCACCACTGCAAACTCGGCAGCAAGCCATAACACCAAGATTTACAATGCTATAGATTTAATCCCCACACATCAAAGGCATCACGACTTAATTGTTCCCTAAAATCTGGGTGAGCGATGGCGATCAGCGCTTGTGCCCGTTCGCGCAGGCTGCGGCCGCGTAGATTAGCGGCGCCGTATTCGGTCACAATATAATGCACATGGGCCCGAGTGGTAACAACCCCTGCGCCAGGTGATAACACGCTTGCAATGCGAGAAAGCGTTCCCCCCGCGGCAGTGCTGGGCAGCGCAATCACAGAACGACCACCTTCGGATAACCCTGCGCCGCGGATAAAATCCATCTGGCCACCGACGCCGGAATAGATTTTAGTGCCAATCGAATCGGCGCACACTTGGCCAGAAAGGTCGACCTGCAGCGCCGAGTTAATCGCCATCACATTAGGGTTTTTACGGATAATGGACGTGTCGTTGACTTGCTCTATATCCATAAAAATAACCGCAGGATTATCATCAACATAGTCGTATAACTTTTGACTCCCCAGGGCAAAACCTGTGACGAGTTTCCCCGGATAAAAACGCTTCTTGCTGTTGTTAATCACGCCCTTTTCAACCAGTTGCAATATACCATCAGAAAATAGCTCAGTGTGGACGCCTAAGTCTTTATGTTCGGTTAAGCAAGACAGCACGGCATCGGGGATCGCTCCTATACCCATTTGTAAACAATCGCCATTACGCACCAATTGGGCAACATTTTTACCGATCGCCAAACTCACCGCATCCCCCGTCGCGAAGGAATGAATGGGCAACGCCGCGCTCTGCTCATACACAGCGGCAAAACGGTCGATATGGATAAAGCTGTCACCATGGGTGCGCGGCATTTGTGGATTAATATGAGCGATGATCTTACCCGCGACTTGGCAAGCTGCGAGCGTTGCTTCAACCGAAATGCCTAAGGAACACATGCCATGCTTATCGGGTGGCGACACTTGGATAATTGCGGTATCAATTTTTTGCTCGCCGGAACGAAATAACTTAGGCACTTCAGACAGGAAAATCGGCACATAATCCGCGTCACCACTTTGCAGTAATGCCCGCGTTGGCAGCCCACCGAAAAAACATCGATGGCGTAAATGCCCCTGTAAACTGGGATGGCTTAAGGATTCGGCGCCTTCAGTATGTAACTGTAACAGGGTGAGATTTTCTTTGGTGAGTGCATGCTGCGCCAACGCATCTAATAAAATGCGCGGAGTGGCGCCCATGGAATGAGTCCACAGCGTCTCGCCGCTTTGAATAAAAGCAACCGCATCGAGCGCGCTATGACAAATGATTGGAGGCATAATGAATTCCCTTCGCTAAGCATGATGGCGGCAATCGCCCTAGCGGCAGTGTAAGGGATATCCTAATTAAGCAACATCGATTTCAATGGCTTAGCGCGACTGTTTACTGATAATTTGCGCTATATCAAAACTCGGCACTTTGCCCTTGATGATGAAACTCAGTACAGGGTTAATCCAAGCGCTTCGAAAATCTCATACTGGCAATCAATAACCCAATACAAGTAAAACCTATCATCCACAGGGCATCAAATTGCAGATCCATCACTTGGGCATCGCGCAGCACTATGGCCCGTGACATGCGCATAAAATGGGTTGCGGGTAAGGCTTCGGCAATCCACTGCGCCGCGATGGGCATGGCTTCGTAGGGGAACATAAATCCCGACAAGAGAATCGATGGCAGGAGGATAAATACCGTCATCTGCATCGATTGCAACTGGGTTTTCGCTATGGTCGAAATCACTAATCCTAAGGTTAAACTGGCGCAAATGAACAACATAGCGGCAAGGGCGATAGAATCAAGCCCGCCGCGAATGGGCACATCGAACAACAGATGCCCTGCGCTCAGGATAATGGTCACTTGCACAAAGCCAACCATCACATAGGGCACGATTTTACCCAGCATCAACTCCAGTGGCCGCACAGGCGTAGTGATCAAAAACTCCATATTGCCCTGCTCGCGCTCACGCACTATGGCGGCGGAAGTAAACATCACCATGGTCATAGTCAAAATCACCCCCAACAGGCCGGGCACGATATTGACCACAGAACGTTGTTCTGGGTTGAAATATTGCACCACTTCAAAACTCGGCATCGCCGTTTTTAGTGCTCTTCCTGCGACTTCATCCAGTGGCATTTGCCTTAGGCTACGAATAGTTGAAGCGACAACCGTATCCGAACCATCCACCAGCCATTGGCCAGCGGGTTGTGCGATATAGGACTGGGCTAAATATTGCTGACCCACAAAGCTTGGGTGACGCACTAAGCGCTCATCGAGATCAGCGGGCAAATACAGCACGGCTTTGACTTCGCCGCGAGTGATCGCCGCCTCAGCCTCGGCGGCACTTAAATATCGCTGCTTAAAATCTACTACCTGCGTTGCTTCCACCGCCTTAACCAGTGCGCGACTGTAGGCAGAATCACTCAAATTAACTAACCCAGCAGGCAGATGGCGAGCATCGGTATTGATCGCATAACCAAACAACATCAGTTGCACTAACGGGATCATGATTATCATGCCAAAGGTCATACGATCCCGCGACAACTGCCGCAGCTCTTTGACCACAATCGCAAAAATCCTACGCCACATGGTCAGTCTCTCCCTTGGAAACCCCAGCCAAGCGCTCGCCGGTGCAAGTGACAAACACATCCTCAAGGCTAGCGCGCACTTCTTCCATCGTCCGGCTGGCAACTCTTGGTTTAAGCCAAGCGAGCGGATCTTCAATATCGCTGCGCACTAACACCCGTAAACGACTGCCGATTTGCGCCGCCGACAATACCGCAGACTCGCTGATCAGTGATTGTTTTAAAGTGCGTAAGTCATCCCCTGAGATCTCAACCACCCGAGCCCCCATCGCCGCCATCAGTTGCTGGGGCGAACCGTCGGCGCGTTTCATCCCCCGCTCTAAAATCGCAAGACCATGGCAACGCTCGGCCTCATCCATATAGTGAGTCGACACAAGTATCGTAGTGCCTTGGGCACAGAGATCGAATAAGCGCTCCCAAAACTCGCGTCGATTTTCAGGATCGACCGCCGATGTCGGCTCATCGAGAAACAACAATTCGGGGTGATGTAAGGTTGCTGCCGCTAAGGCCAAACGCTGTTTCTGGCCGCCACTCATGGAGCCCGCCATTTGTTTCTCGCGGCCGACTAAATCGTATAGCGTGACTAACTCGGCTATTCGCAGCTTTGATGCTCGGCGGTTAAGGCCATAAATTTGCGCGACAAACTCTAAGTTTTCCCGCACCGAAAGATTGTCGTACAGGGAGAATTTTTGCGTCATGTAGCCAATGCGACGGCGCAGTTTTTCCTCGGCGCCGGGTAAGGTTTCACCCAATACGCGGATATTCCCCGATGTGGGACTCAGTAACCCAGTCAACATACGAATTGAAGTCGATTTTCCGCAGCCATTGGGGCCGAGAAACCCATAAATTGTGCCCTTGGGAATGGCGAGGTCGAGGTTTTCCACCGCATTAACACCACCAAAGGCGCGGGTCATCCCTTGGGTCTCGATAGCAAAATCAGCGCTTTTCATGGCTGCTCCACTTTTTGCTGCACTCCTTGCAGCACATCGAGTTGCAGCACATCGAGTTCAACTTCTAATGCCATGCCAGTAGGTAGGTCCTGATCTGTGGCGGAAATAGTAATATCGGTCAAATACATTAAGCGCGCTCGATCACGTTCATTCAGCGCATAAAATGGCGTGTAAGCAGGTTGACTGCGAATATTGCGCACAGTGCCAGCAATCGGTATCTCGCGGCCATCCACAAGAATATTGACGCTATCGCCCGCCTTCACTCTGTCTAACCAAGTCGCGGGCAGGTAAACTCGTACATAGGGATCCTCGCTCGCCAGTAAACCAATCAACTGAGTGCCTGCGGCAATGCGATCGCCGACTCGCCAAGGCAACGTATCGACAACGGCATCACGCGCCGCCACTAAGCTCAAGTCTGCTAAGGCTTTTTGTTCGATGGCTACACTGGCGCGAGCTGCAGCCACCGCCGCTTTGGCCTGCTCTAGCTGCTCACTACGGGTGCCATTTTCTAGTAGTCGCAGGCTTTGCTGCGCCTCGGCTTGCTTAGCGAAACTGGTATCCCGCGCCGCACGGGACGTATCTAAATCCGCTTGGCTAAGTACTTTAGTGGCAAATAAACGGTTTGTTCGTTCAAAGGCTCGCTGAGCCTCTTTCACGCTGGCATTTGCCCCGTCGAGCACGGCCTTGGCGCGTTCTATATCCTCTAAACGCGCACCTGTGACCGCCTCAGAAAGTTTAGCTTTAGCCTGTTCAAGCTCGGCTTGGCGCAGGGCGAGGCGCGCATTAGCAGAGGTTGTATCGAGCTGAATTAACACCTCACCCGCCTTAACCTGTTGACCTTCAACCACATTCACTTGAGTAATCAACTCACCTACGGGCGCGGTAAGCGTCAGCCTGTCCCGCTCGACAGTGCCAAGTACTCTGGGCGGCGCTTCAGTGCAGCCGACTAATAGCAAGATCACACAACCCACACTCACGTGCGTAAGAATTTTAAAATTCACACTCATTACGACTTCCTCGGTTCACGCAGTACACCTTGGGTAAAAACCTGCATATTGTGCAGCGCTAAACGCTGTAAACCATCAGCATCAGCACTAAAAAAGCCGAACTGACGCATTAACACCGGGGGCGCAATAAGCGGAAAGACCATCAGACTCACGAAACTGAGGCGTGCTAAATCGGGATCTAATCCCTCTTTCAATAGCCCCGCATTGACTAATGTGGATTCGAGCCATTGCCGCGAGAGGGATAAAATTTGCTCAAAAACAGACAACATAATGCGATAGGGTTCTGAGCCATCGCCTTCCTGTAACACCCGTATAATCAACCGTGGCAATCCCAGGTTAGGTGCCATAACGCGATAATATGTCTGCATAAGTTCACCCAAGTTATTAGGGGCATCCGCAGCGGATATTTCGCGAAAACGCGCTAATACGGGCTCAAGGGTTTCCCGCACCATTTGTTCGAACAAGCCCGCTTTTGAACCAAAATAATAACGAATAAGTGCGGCATCAACCTCGGCTTCGCGGGCAATTTCACGGGTAGAAACACTGGGATAACTGCGATGACTGAAGAGATTTAGGGCTGCGATAATTAAGCGTTGGCGGGCATCGGAATCCCCTTTCGGACGACCAGGAGTCTGCGGCTGTGATTCAGTTTGGGCGGTAAATGGCACAACCCCCTTTGGGCGACCGGGAATAAGCGACATGGCAAGCTCCAGCAAAATTCATCTATTGATGAATATACTGAAAAGCCGCGTAAAAAGGCAGCAGTTAAATTCCTCATTTTCATTGATATTGAGGAATTTAACCCTAGCACTGCAAGGCTAAAATTTGAGTACCGTTCAATCGAAAAATTAAGCGGCCTTCTATTAAAGATTTATACAGTAAAAGCTTATGCGCCTTTCACTATCGCACTCAAACGGGTAATGAATTGCTGTACGGCTTCAACCGTGTCAAAACTAAAGGCAAGGCCATAGTGGGTTTCGGTCAAACTCTTATGCAAACGTTTGGGGAAACGTGTCATCTCAGCATTGTGGAAATAGTCGTATTTGGCATGCACGCCTGCAATAGTGGCAAGTTCGCCGGAAAAGACTTCGAATGCAGGGCGAATAATCAAGTTTGGTGATTTACCGTCGAGGTGTAAATAGAAAGCCTCTTTGGTTTCTGGGAGCATGTATTCTGTAATGTTTTTTATGGTGAAGTTAGTGCGACATTGCAGTCCACTTAAGCAACTCACCATCTTATTATGTTCTATCGCCAAACTTATTCTCCCTTGTTTGTTGTCTATTTAGATTAAACCTGCCCATATCGCGCTACTTTTTCTACTCCCTGTCAATCCATGGCTCAGATGACTGATTCAGATGAGAAGAATGTCATCTCGGCAATGTTGGTTTTTATCCTGTTTATCCCACTTTACCTCAGCTCAGCCTAATCGGTTTAGTCTTTAAATGCACTAAAGTGATACCCATATCCCAGAGTAAATGGGCGAGTTTGAATTATTTATCACAAAAAACCTTTATATACAGAACGATAAACCTATTAACTCAAACGCTAAGTGGGTGTCACAGAAAATTCTTTTGTGTAAGCAAATCGATATTTCAAACACGATAAAACACAACTTGGTTTATTAGGTATTACTTATCATCAGGTTATCAGCCTTTAGTTTGACATTAAAACGAACCGTTCAAAATGCGACCCAGCGATTGCATTTTATGATGATTGTTTTACTTGCCAGCTTAAAATGTTGCGTCTAGGTTAATAAGCTTGAGTTAAGTCCTGTTGATAATAGCTAAGTTACGGCAATCACATTTGATGCCAACGTAAACTAGCGCATTCACGCTATCCCGTCGTATTCAGGCCTTAAGTCATGTTTTACCCAAAGTGAGTAACCCGCGCTTAAGCGCCTATAAACCGAGCCATGCCAGCCGATTTCAAGCTTATTTACGGCAAATCCTGCATTAACTGACTTGCCCTAAACTGTCGCAACGGACTGGCGGCCACAATCAACAAGACCAACAACACGAGATATAGCCATGAAGATCAAAAAAGCCCTCATGCTCTTGGGTCTGTTCGCTGTCAGCCCAGTAACGTTAGCCGCAACCGGAGTCGCCTTTATCCATGGTACGGGTCACCAGACCAATGCCTTAGCCGATTACTGGACGCCCGAATTTGTTAACTCAGTGCGCCAAGGCATCCCAGTGCCAAACAATTACACAGTGATCAACTGCGACTTTGACCAATATATGTGGGAAGAAAGCGCCGCAGGTTGTCTGGCCACGCAGCTCAATAGCTTTATCCAAGCCAAAAATATCGACGACTTAATTCTGCTGACCCACTCCAATGGTGGCAACGTAGTGCGGTGGATTTTATCTAACCCAACGTGGGACAGCCGTTATCCTGCAGTGATCAACGCCACCTCAAAGGTTATCGCCATCGCGCCTTCCAGTGCTGGTACGCCGCTGGCCGATGCGGTGAACCAAGGTAATGTGTTCGAAACCAGCTTAGGCTGGCTCTTAGGCTATGGCAGCAATGCGGTGAAACAACAGCAAGTCGGTTGGATGGCAAACTACAACAACGCTTGGCTTAATGGCACAGCGGGTCGCCCATCGCTGGGTAACCCCTTCGAAGTCGTGGTGGGCTCAGATGTTGATTCCGCCATTTGGGACAGCGACAGTTACTGCGCGGGTTATCAATACCAAGTCGCGCTCGAAACCACCCAAAACTGGCTCGATAGCTGCTCCGACGGCTTCTTAAATTGCAGCTCACAAAAGGCGGCTGGCACTGTCTGGTTTACTGATAAACAAAAGACCCGTGGCCAAGAGCCCTTAAGCCATCAGCAGAGTCGTCGTACGTGTTTCAATTTAGACACGCTGATCCGCAACCACATTTAAGGAGCACTAAGATGCACACACTCAGCAAACTTGCCAGTGTCTTGGCGCTAAGCGGACTGCTTGCAGCCTGCCAAGATGAAGCCACACCCATAGATCCCAAAACCAATGCCAGCCCTATGTACGCCAAAGGGTTAACCCTAGCTGCGCCGAGCGATACCGATTTAGTCGATAGCAATATTGCCAGCCCAACACTCACGCCCATCAACACCAGTACGGATTACATTAGCTTTATCACCCCGCTGTACGGTGAGTATCAAGCGAGTATGCTTAAGCTTGAGCAAGCCAGCCAAAGTGACGAGTATTGGGTCAATGTAACAGGCGCACAGCTTAATGCGGGCGTGGGCCTCACCATGAGCCAAGCGTCTAGCTTAGTGCGCATTGCACCTCGGGGCGATACCCGCTCTGGCGCCTTAATGCATGCAGAGGCTATTGCCCCTGAGCGCGTACAAATTCAGCGCGTTACCCCTAATCAGTCACCCCAAGGCAAAGCAGCCAATAGCAGCGGGATAAACACCAATGAGTCACTGGTTAAATCAATGGTCAACGCCGATGCTTTGGCTAGCGCAGGGTTAACCGATGATTCCAGTGCATTGCAAATGTCGGCGAAAGCCACACCGGGCCAATATCGCCTGCAGGTCAGTCAGCCGTTAACGCCAAGCGCCAACTACTTAGTCAATGTGAAGGAAAAAGGCTCGCCCTATCAACTGAGCGTCAAAGCCCCCACCGCCATCGCGGCGGATGCGCAAACCCTTGGGCTTGAACTCGCACTCAGCCAAAGTGATAACGCCTTTGTGCCACAAGCAAAACTCAAGCAAGCCGATGGCGATATGCAACCACTGACGATGGTAAAACAAGGGGAGACATGGCAAGCGGTGATCCCCGCGGGCGTCGCACTTTCGAGCAGCAATGCAGGGTTCAGTGAAATTGAAATCACAGTGCAAACCCAAGTCGATGGCCGTCCTGTGCAGCGCACGGTCAAATCTGTCTTTAAGTCCTATGTCAATTCGGCGAGCATCAAGCCCGAAGTGCTCACGGTTTGGGATAAAGGCCTGCCTAACCAAATCAACTTTGAGTTATCGGTCGCCGAGGCGGGACGTTTTGGCTTAAGTGGCACGTTAACGGGCACCAATGCCGAAGGTCAAAAGGTAGCGATTCTACGCACCCAAGCGGCCAATTGGCTGACCCCAGAGTCGCCGAAGTTAAAGCTGATGTTAGATCCTAAGCTTATCCAAGCCTCGGGTTTACAGCCGCCCTTCGAACTCAATGAATTAGAACTGCAAGATCAAGGTCAAATGGCCAGATTAAGCTATCAAGCCAAAGCACTAACCTTAACGCGCTAATTCAAAGGGACCAATGTTAAGGGGCTAACGTTAAGATACTTAGCTTAACGTGCTGATAAGTCAGGCTTGTTAGCCTTAAGTTCCTCTCTAATACAAAGTGCCCAATCACGGGCACTTTTTTATTGTTGATCTTTTGCAATCGACACCTAAAAGCCATCACCTTATTTAACATCTAGCGCAAAGCACAAACTGTTGACAGAAAAATGACAAGCTAAAGATTATTTACCACACCTCACCCTGATAAAATTTACATTGATTATCAAGGGTTATTCCTTTTAAATAACAATCATCAACGGCATAATGTCAACGTCTTGACGTCAGACCTTTGAATGACAAGCATACGGTTCTTTATAACAATACGTATAACAAGAAGAGTGACTCACAGCGCAAGTTTTTACCGTGCCATGGTCAATACTCAATAAATGGACATCGTTATGAGTGACAGCACATTTTTCTTTGGTGAATGGCAAATCAATCCCAGCGCCAATAGTCTGCTCCTTGGCAAACAAGTCAAACAACTTGAGCCCAAGGCGATGGATGTGCTGTTATTTCTCTGCCAACGGGCGGGCGAAGTCATCAGCAGTGATGAAATAGTCAGCCACTGCTGGCCGGGTGTTGATACTGGCGACAACCCACTACATAAAATTATCAATCAGTTACGTAGAGCATTAGGCGATAGCGCCACAGAACCCACCTATATCGAAACCATACGCAAACGCGGCTATCGCACCTTAGCCGAAGTGCGTTTTCCTATCGGACACCAAGCCACCGCCAGCCCACAGAGTTGGCAAGGCGGCTCACCCTTTCCGGGACTGCAAGCCTATAGTGCTAATTATGCCGAGGTGTTTTTTGGCCGCAGTGAACAAATCAGCACTTTGCTTAACCGGATAAGCCAACAAATCCTGTTTGGCCGTGCCTTCTGCCTGATCTTAGGTCCAAGTGGCAGCGGTAAATCCTCCCTGATTAATGCGGGTGTTGTGCCCAATTTAATGAAGGGCGATGGCTATAACGGCATTGGTGTTGCGTCATTCAGCAGCTTAGATTTTGCCGATGTGAGTAAAGGGCAACTACTCACCGATCTTGCCAGTGCTATGCTCGACTGGGAAATCAACGACATCCCAGTATTCGAAGGCATGAGCACTGAGACTCTGGCGATTCAACTTATCGAAGATATCCAAAGCGTGATCAATCAGTGTACCCAAGCGCTCAAGGCTAAACCCTTTTCCAATCCGTTTTTTGCCTTGTTTATCGACCGATTAGAAGTGTTACTCTCATCACCGCTATTTAGCGATACCGAACGAACCCAGTTCATAGAATTATTGGAACAACTCGCCACCTCAAAAGCCGTGATTATCATCAGTGCCTGTCGCAACGATTTTTATCCTTTATTGGTCAATTACCCAAGCTTAATGGCGGGTAAAGCCCGCGGCGCCCACTTTGACTTAGCGCCGCCAACACGCACTGAGCTATTACAAATGATCCGCCTGCCCGCGGTGGCCGCCAACTTAAGCTGGGAAGTTGACAGCGACACAGCAATGCCGCTCGATGAAATGCTCTGCAGCGATGCCGCCAGTAACCCAGATGCGTTGCCCATGTTGCAATACACGCTGCAGGCCTTGTATTTGCAACGTAGCGCCGACGATAAGTTATTAGTCTCGGTTTATCATGAACTTGGCGGTATTGAAGGGGCGATTGGCAAAAATGCCGAGCAAGCGATTTCCCATTTAAGCGATGCCGAAAAAGCCAGCCTACCACGGATTTTATCCCTGCTAGTGACCCTACGCGAAGATGAAAAGTCCATCACCAGCCGCACCGCTCGCTGGTCACAACTGCAAAGCACGGCCGAAACCGCCCTAGTGCAAGCCATGGTCGATAGCCGCTTATTCGTGTCACATCTGCAAAATGGAGAACCCTGTTTTAGCATCGCCCACGAAGCACTTTTACGCCGTTGGCCGCGGGCGACGGCTTGGATTAGCGAGCATAACGACAGCTTAAGCATTAAGAGTCGCCTACAGCATTTATCCAAGCGTTGGCTCAGCGAAGCCAAACACAGCGCTTATCTGCTCGCCGACGGCAAGCCGTTGAAAGAGGCCCAAAGCCTCAGCCAAAATCCGTTATTCGATTTAGACGATCCCGAAACCGCCTTTATCGCAGCCTCCACCAAACGCGCCAATATGCTGCGCTGGACTAGGCGCTTAACCGTCACCCTGCTGTGCGTCCTCACCTTAACCTCCGTCATTATGAGCGTGCGCAGCATAGAAGCCGAAAAACTTGCCCTGCAAAAACGCCTCGCCGCCGAAGATTTGCTCGGCTTTATGGTGGGTGACTTCGCCGACAAGATGCGCGGCATAGGCCGTATGGACTTGCTCGATGGGATCAGCAATAAAGCGCTAGAATATTTCACTGATTTCTCCAGCCCAGACGATGAAAAGTACTTAAGCTTTGATGCCCGTTTCCAACACGGCCAAACCTTAGAGGCCATGGGCGAAGTCGCCTATTCGCGCAATAAAATCGATGAAGCTCGCAGCGCATTACTCGCCGCGCAAGAAAAAATGTTGCCACTGCTCGAATTGCAGCCGGAAAACTTAGCCCTACTGAAAACCTTAGGTGCCAATGCCTTTTGGTTAGGCCAGCTTAAGTATGATGTGAGTGATTGGGCGGCATCGCGCCCTTTTTTCGAGCAATACTTGGCCTATAGCCAAACCATGTACGCCCTTGCGCCAGAGGATAAAGATGCGCTGATGGAGCTGTCTTATGCCCATAACACTTTGGGCTCAGTTTCGATGAAACAGCAGGAATTTGCCAAAGCGCAGCAAGATTTTGAAGAGTCGCTAAGGCTTAAATTGCTGGCTTTGGCAAAAGCGCCTGAGGATAGTCAGCTAATTGCGGATGTGGCCAATGCACGTTCTTGGTTAGCGAGTGCGGCAGTGTCACAAGGTGATGTACTTTCAGCCATACAGATCCACACTCAACTCCAACAAGAACTAAGCAATAACATTAAACAGCCATATATATTAGATAGACTAGCAGCCAGCCATCAAATTCTTGCTAAGTTATACGATTATCAAGATCTACCAGAACAAGCCCTAAGACAAACCCGACTTGGTTTGGAAGCAATATCAAAAGCGCTAGAACAAGATCCTAAAAACGATATTTGGACAAGACAAAATTACTATTTACACTTCAATCTTCTAACATTTGCACGCACTGATTCTAATGAGATTACAAGATTAAAATCTTTACTAGATTCAGATATTGATTTGAATTCTTCATCGAAGAGAGACGAAGTGTATGCAAGCTATTTTCTTGCATCAGCACAACACTTACAACGACAAGGTAAGTTTGATAAAAGTATAGAATATGCTGTGCTAGCAAAAAATGAATTTCTTAAGTTATCAAAAAAATTCAATCAAAATATTAACTTCATTTCAAACTTATCGGAAAGTATTCTATTTGAAGCTAAAACGGTCAAAAATTATAAAGCCAAGCATGAATTATGCAACACTTCAAAATATTTACTATTACCTATAGTAGAAAAAGATAAATCACCAAATTTCACCATTCATTATGTTAAAGCCCTTGACTGCCTTGGCGAAATTATAAGCGATGACAATCTTAAACATTTACTATTAAAATCTCATATAACCAATACCAAATTTTAACCAAAAGAAAGGAAGTTAATATGTTCGCACCACAAGGCTCGGCTCAATTTATTAAAGTCAATGTTAATCTAGAAAATGGCGAACCTGTATTTATTTATACAGATGCTAATGGTGAACAATGCCAAGGGGATGTGACTATCACCCAAGCTGGTACTGTTACCTACTTGCTAAATGATCAAACAGGAAAAGGTTTAAAATTTGTTGGGGTCGGCTTTGTTACCCCATTCGATGACATTGTCGATGCGGTAACCATCAGCAGCGATGGTATGTTAGTACAACTCGTCGATCTAGATAGAACGTCGGGAACTACTAAGTTCCAATTTGTATTGAGCAATACTACTAATACCTTACTGATATTAAGTCCTGATCCAGAAATTATCAATCGTCCTCAAAACTAATCGAAATGCCCAACCTTTAATCGGGCTGGGCAGTTTCTACACCCGAAGAAAAGGGGAAAAGCGGGGACAGCCATGTCTTTTTGTGCTTTGTCCCCTCTTATACTAGCCTTTACATTATCTTGATTGCGTCTGTTTGGAGCAGATGATGACCCCGGCCAGAAGAATGCTTATCGATGCTAATACAACGCCCTTCTATCATGTGATAAATCGCTGTGTCAGAAGGGCTTTTCTGTGCGGTGAGGATAAACTCACAGGCCGCAATTATGAGCATAGACATGACTGGATTGTCGATAAAATCAAAGCATTATCCACCATCTTTAGACACTAAAATCCTTTGCGCTTGACGCTTAATACCCAAAAATCCACTCATGGGTGCCACTTTTTTAACTTAGCCATGCCCCAAAACCTCGCACGTTTCAGCTAAGCCTGAGAATTTACCGTGAGAAGATTAAATTTAAAACCTTTATAAACAATAGATTAAATCGGAAGGTAAGCAGAAGGTATCTTTTCTTTGCGAAGAATAAAGTCATCATCAGAAAAGCGCTTAGCGCAGATGGCATTAGGTTCACGGAGAATGATAACAATGACAAGCTCACCTAAACTGACACGTTCACAACATCCATTATCACTTGTGGGTGAAGGCAATGGTTCACAGTGTACTGCGCAGCAAGGCTTGGTCGAGCCCGCATTGCCGTTAACCTTCTTCGAACATGCCTCGATTGAAACGATTCAACAGTTTATTCAGCATCTGACTGAACCGGTGATTATCGTCAATGCCCAAGGTTACATTTACTTTAGCAATAGCAAAGGTGCTGACTTACTGACATGCCCGCAGGCCAGTTTGAAGGGACAAGATTGGCGCAACTTTTTGACAGAACACCACCAAGCTCGCTATGACAATTTGCTGAGCAATGATATTAAATTAGGCAAAAATTGCGGCATTCCAGTGCAGCACTCCGCCGAAGAAATCACCCTCATTACCGCCTCAGGCAAAGCAAAAGATGTCGAGCTTTCCATTTCCTACATCCCCAGCCATGAACTTCTGTTTGTGATGATGATGCACGATTTAACGCAGCACAAAGCAGAAAATCAAAAGCTACGTAAATTGGCCGCCACAGATTCACTGACAGGACTGGCGAACCGCCGATATTTTGATGAAATGCTGCATCACTATTGGGAAGAATGCACAGGTAAGCTGCGCCCGATCAGCGTGGTGATTATCGATGTGGATTACTTCAAAGTGTTCAACGACCAATTCGGCCATATCCAAGGGGACGAATGCCTACGTAAGATTGCCAAAGTGATTGCTGACATAGTACCGATAGAAATTGGACTAGCAGCGCGTTACGGCGGCGAAGAATTCGCGCTAATTCTACCAAGCCACAATGCCAAAATGGCACTAACGATTGCCCAAAAAGTGCAGCAAGGGATTAATGACCTGCGCTTTACCGAGCAAGGGCTGCGCGATTATGTCTCTGTGAGTGCGAGCCAAGGGATTGCGAGCGAAATCAATGGCCAGTTCCGTACCTCACTCGCCATGCTGTGCGCCGCCGATACCGCATTGTACCGCGCCAAAGCCGATGGCCGTGACAGGATCAATACATCGCTTTAATACCTATTAATTGGCGACTTGTTTGCCCGCAACTGATTTACCCAAAACTGATTGACCCAAAACATAGTTACCCGCGGCTTTGTTATCCGCAATTGATTAACAACGGGATGAATGACCTCAGTAGGCGCTTTAGCGCATTGAGGAAAACACGCAAAGCACACGAAAGGACGCATGAATATGGACAAGCTTGAGGCATCAAGAAATATACGGGCAGTGATTGAAAAAAGCTTACCCGTGAGCACGTCACCCCTTGCCATATTCACTTACCAGTGTTGGTTGAAAACCAGCGCAGGTGGGCGTGTGTTCCATTATAAAACTGATAGGGAAGATACCTATTTCGCGGTGGATATTAATTCACTAGGGCATATTGAATGCGTGATTAATACCACCTTGCTGCGGGTTGAAGCAATATCAACCTTAGGTGGACTTAACGACGGTCAGTGGCACTTATTGTCTATCTGCCATGAATACCATGAAATCAGTTGTTATGTAGATGGTGAAATTACCCATACACAACTCAATAATCTGTCACTGGTTGCCGACAATGAATTTTTAATTGAAAACGTGTCTTTACCGAATCATCGCGATACACATTTCGATGGTGAAATATTTGGCATCACCTTGCTTAATCGATTATTAACCCGAACTGAAATCGTTGACTATTACCGTAATCCAGCGCAACAAAGATCGATTAGCGAAAATAACCTTTATATTTACCAGCATCAAGATGCACATAATATTCGTGGTGAAAACTTTATCCCACTTAAAAGACAAAAAGTGCTGCTGGTCATATTTAATGACACTGAATATCAATTCATAAAAACCACTACGGATAGCAACACTTATAATCAACAACTGCCTAAGATTATTCCACCCCACGAACGCCGAGCCTATATTATTGAATGTAACTATAACACTTGGCCTAATTTTAGTTATTTAGTTAATTACACGGCGAGTAATCAAGCGGATATTACACTCAATGTTGAAGTGTTTAAATCGCTGACAGCCTATCGCTCTAATATTAAATTCACCGTTGCAAATGAACTCGAACGGGATTGTTTGATTATTCAATCGACCGAAGAAGAATTAAGTGCTGAAGTGCGTATTAGTGAAAACTTAGTGATCACTCAAGCCAAAAACTTTGTTAATTTCATCAATGAAGTTCGCGCACACATTCCGGCCGACAATATTATTACCGGTGGCCATTATTATAGTGAGCAGCAACTCTCGGTCAGCACAGGTAAGCAAATGATTGCCTATCAACAGGCTTGCCAACTGTTCAACCGCAGATTACAAAAAAAACCACTGGCGATCATCAAATGCACGTCAACTGAAGAAGTCAAAATCGCCTATAAGGCGGCCATCGATTATAACTTGCCAATCAGCGTGCGCTCAGGTGGGAATGATCACGAAGGTGAAAGCACTGAAACGAATACCGTAGTGTTAGATCTGCTGAAGATGGATAGCCTCACTTTAGATCCCATCACAGGTATTGCGGCCATTGGCCCTGGCAATCGCTTTATCAATCTCACCACTGCGCTTGCCAAACAAGGCGTGATGATCCCCCATAGCACCTGTGGCAGTGTTGCTATAGCGGGATTTATTATGGGCGGTGGCTCAGGACCTTGGACCCGCAAACACGGCATGTGCTGCGAATCCCTATTACAGGCAGAAATCGTCCTCGGCATTGGTGAAACTCAAATCGTCTCTGTTGCCAATAAACCTGAGTTACTCTGGGCGCTCAAGGGTGGCGGTGGGTTAAGTTATGGCATTGTGACCCGCTTTTTTGTGCAAACCTTTCCACTACCGCCTTGCCTTATCAAGTTTGAATTAGAATGGAATTGCTACGATAAACAAACCCATGAACTTATTGAGCACACCCCAACTAAAGACATTTTACAGCGCTGGGAAGCCATCATAAATGCCGACAGCACTGGCTGTTTGATTGGCACTAATCTCAAGATTAATGCCAAACATTTACCCGTAGAACAACACAAAACACCACACATAGACACTGAGTCGATTAAGCATAACTGCTTGATGTATGGTTTTTGGGAGGGCAATTCCGCCAGCCTAAACCACTTTATCCAGACACAATTTAATGAATTTGGCCTAGTCCCCAATGATATTCGCATTGAGGGTATGGGCGGACTCACCAAAGCCTACGGTGAAAACCTTATGCCCAGTTGGGAAAGGGAATCTTTTCATCATCTGCAAGCTGACTTACAAGGCATAAACCGCTCACCTAATCCAACCGATGTGGATGAACCCGCGCCCCATAAAGTCACCTCGCGCTTAGTGAATCAAACGGGGCTCAGGGACGGTTATAAGCCACTGCTTGAAAGCTTAACCTCTCGCTATGTGCTTGAAGGTAATCGCCAATTGGGGCTATTTACCTATGTTACCCTTGGCGCTATAACTGGTGATTATTATCGCACTATGGGCGAAGAGCAAAAGAGTCGCAGCGCCTTCCCCTACAAGGACAGACAATACACGATTCAATATCAAACTTGGTGGAATAACGCCCTGCAAGAGAAACAACAATTGCAGGATAGCCAAGTGTTTACCCGCATCAATCGTGCACTCGATTGGATTGATGCCAGCCGAAACTATGACATCCCCAACACCTCGGGCGCTTTTATCAGTTTCAAAGATAAGGCCATCCCCACTGATGTGTACTTCGACCATAACTACGCCGCGTTAAAACGGATTAAGGCGGCCTACAGCCAAGATAGCTTTAACCATTTCCGCTCACGTAAAAGCATTATCTAAGTTAATACATCGGCATAGCCTAGGGTGAGTTTTTAAGGCAAAATCGACGCCGTCCACAGGACGGTGTCGCCCTTAAATTCTTCAGTTACAGGTTGCCTATGCCAAGCTCAGCTTTAGCTATCATTTTTGCCCTATTGGCGGCCATTCTTATGGGCACAATCGGTGTATTAGCGCGCTTTGCCGCCCTGCCCGCCGAACACATTACCTTCTACCGCTTACTGCTCGGTGCCCTATTTCTATTGGCTTATATGCTGCTTACAGGTAAAGGCCATCAAATTCGCCATAGACCCAGTAAACGTACCTTAGTGAATGGCATTATGCTCGCGGGTTTTATGGCGTTTTACATTGAAGCCATTCAGTACACCCAAATGGCCAATGTGATCATGATTATTTACTTAGCCCCTGTGGTGTCGGCTATTTTCGCCCATCATTTCTTTGCCGAGAAACTCACCCGCTTAAGCATGGCAAGCGTGGTCGTCGCACTAATGGGTTTTATGTTAATGATCCCAACAGGGCCGCAGCGAGCGAGCAATCACACTGAATTATTAGGCTATTTTTATGCCCTACTCGCTTTATTAACCTACTGCGGTTTTATGTTAATCAACCGAAAACCGAGTCTGAGTTCGCCCTACCAGAGCACTTTAGTGCAGCTTAGTGTCGGCGCTTTATGCCTACTGCCCTTAGTGATAAATGCACCGCTGACGCCAAGTTTGCCACAAATGGGTTGGTTAATTGCGATTGGATTCTTCCCCGGATTTTTAGCCATTTTGCTGGCGGTAAAAGCCCTACGCCAATTGCCTGCTGTCACTTTTGGCACCCTCGCCTATGTGGAACCTGTTATCGTAGTGACGCTAGCATGGTGGATATTTGGTGAAACCTTGAGTCCAATGCAATTAAGCGGTGTCGGCTTAATTCTTCTGGCCGGCATTAGCCAAGGCTTTATCAGTCAGCGCAAAGTATTGATTACGAGCGGCTAACCAACAACACTTTGCCAAGTAGCTGAAATAATGTGAAGAAAATAGTGTAAGCTCGATAGAGGATTGATTGAACATTGCACTTAAGACGTGCGACTAAGACTTAAGATCAGGAGGTCAAATTGAGAAAGCTACTGTTAGTCATCAGTATATTTTTGCTCAGCGGTTGCTTAGGCATGCCTAAACTTGTTCAACCCGTGAATGATTTTGAGCTGAATAAATACTTAGGTAAATGGTACGAGATTGCACGATTAGATCATTCATTCGAAAGAGGGTTAAGCCAAGTTAGCGCAGAATACAGCCTGAAAGAGGATGGTGGTGTTAGGGTCATTAACCGTGGATTTTCAGCGGCTAAAAACGAATGGAAAGAAGCCGAAGGAAAAGCCTATTTTGTGAATGGGGACTCAGAAGGCTATTTAAAAGTCTCCTTCTTTGGGCCATTTTATGGATCGTATGTGGTCTTCGAATTAGATCATGAAAACTATCAATACGCTTTTATATCGGGACCCGACACGGGTTATTTGTGGCTATTGGCTAAAACCCCGACTGTGCCACCCGAGGTGCTGCAAAAGTTTGTTGAAATGTCTAAAGCACGCGGCTTTGATACCGACAATTTGATTTATGTGCAGCAAGAGTCAGCGCCCTAACGAGTGCCGCCAATGCGCTAAAATCGAGTGCGCGAAAAGCTAATCGCTAGATAAAAAGACAGCCAATGGATATAAAAACGCCGCAATGAATCGCGGCGTTTTTATTGATGCTGCATTTAGCTGCACTGTATTTAAATGCATGTATTTAAATGCATGTATTTACACATGCAGCTAAATAACAAATAGCGTTAGACTTCAATGCCTTTGCTGGCAAGGAACTCATCGTAAGTGCCTCTGAAATCATTCACGCCTGAGTGAGTGACTTCAAGGATACGGTTTGCCAGAGACGATACGAATGCACGGTCATGACTCACGAAAATCAAGGTCCCTTCGTACATTTCCAGCGCGTTGTTTAATGATTCAATCGATTCCATATCCATGTGGTTGGTCGGTTCGTCGAGCACTAAAATGTTGGCTTTTTGCATGATGAGCTTGCCGAATAACATACGACCTTTCTCACCACCAGACAGCACTTTGACTGACTTTTTAATGTCGTCAGAGCCAAACAACATACGGCCTAAGATGCCACGTACCGATTGGTCGTCATCTTCTGGCTTGCGCCATTGGCTCATCCACTCGAACAGCGTCATTTCGTTAGCGAAATCAGACTCATGGTCCTGTGCATAGTAACCAATGTTAGCGTTTTCAGACCATTGGATAGTACCTGCATCCTGCGGAATATCGTGGATAAGGGTACGTAACAGGGTTGTTTTACCGACGCCGTTTTCACCCAATACCGCAATGCGCTCGCCCACTTCAACAATTAAGTTTAAGTCTTTGAATAACGGAGTGTCGTAGCCTTTAGTTAGGTTTTCAATCACTAAGGCATTACGGAACAATTTCTTTTCTTGCTCGAAACGAATGAAGGGGTTCACACGGCTAGAGGCTTTTACTTCATCTAACTTAATCTTGTCGATTTGACGAGCACGTGATGTAGCTTGTTTCGCCTTAGAAGCGTTAGCCGAGAAGCGTGCTACGAAGGTTTGCAGTTCAGATATCTGGGCTTTTTTCTTCGCATTATCAGACAATAAACGCTCGCGAGCTTGAGTCGCTGCTTGCATGTATTCGTCGTAGTTACCTGGGTAAACGCGCAGTTCGCCGTAGTCTAAGTCAGCCATGTGCGTACAGACAGAGTTTAAGAAATATCTATCGTGCGAAATGATAACCATAGTACTGCTACGTTGGTTCAACATGTCTTGTAACCAACGGATAGTGTCGATGTCCAAGTTGTTGGTAGGTTCGTCAAGCAGCAGCACGTCTGGATCAGAGAACAGGGCTTGCGCTAACAATACACGCAGTTTTAAACCCGGTGCGATTTCAGACATCAAACCAAAATGGCTGTCGATACCGATACCTACACCTAACAGTAATTCGCCAGCACGAGATTCGGCGGTATAACCGTCCATCTCAGCAAAATCCATCTCTAGGTTGGCGACGGTAATGCCATCTTCTTCACTCATTTCGGGTAAAGAATAAATACGGTCACGTTCTTGCTTTACCTTCCACAGTTCGCGGTGGCCCATGATCACGGTATCGATCAGGTTGAATTCTTCATAACCGAACTGGTTCTGGCTTAGTTTACCCAGACGCTCATTCACATCTAACGAGACGTTACCGCTGCTAGGGTCTAGATCACCACACAGGATCTTCATGAAGGTCGATTTACCACAGCCATTCGCGCCGATAAGACCGTAACGGTTACCACCGCCAAATTTAACTGAGATGTTTTCAAACAGTGGCTTAGCGCCGAACTGCATGGTGATATTTGCTGTTGTGATCAAAATGAACTTCCAAATCGAGTAATGTTGGCCGAGCCCGCTGGCGCCGCTTTAAATAAGCATAAACCAAATAACGCTATGCCGAAGGGGTAAAAATAAACGTGGCACTATAGCAGTTTGGGCTAAATTATCAACTACCAAGGCGGATCAAAAGCCAGAGGGAATGCCGAAATCGCCGCACTATGCCTGTATGAGAAGCGTAATTGATTTTACCCTATTGGCTTAGCTTTCAATGTATTCGAGCAGAATGACAATCTGATGACCCTTAGCGTCGTAAAGCTTGCCGACGCTAAAGGCTTATGCAGTAAGTGCTAATGTGGACATAGCCCTAAGCTAACTCAAGATACCCGTTTCAACATTTTAAGTTAGCTTAGGTATCGACAGCTTATAACTTCTGCCGTCTTAAGCGGTTGGCGTTCGTGACGACAGTCAGTGAAGACAAAGCCATGGCTGCACCCGCAATCACAGGGCTTAATAACATGCCCGTAAGTGGATAAAGCACGCCCGCCGCAACCGGAATACCCAAACTGTTATACACAAAGGCGCCGAACAGATTCTGCTTAATATTGGTAATCGTCGCCCGCGACAATGCCAATAAGTTAGCAATCACTATCAATTGCTGCGACAGCAAGGTGATGTCCGCACTTTCAATCGCCACCTCAGTGCCCGATCCCATCGCGATCCCCACATCGGCACTCATCAGAGCTGGCGCATCATTAATACCATCCCCTACCATAGCCACCACATGCCCTTGCTTTTGTAAATCCAGCACATAATGTTGTTTTTGCTCGGGTAGTACACCAGCAATCACTTCGGTGATGCCCACTTGGTCGGCCACCGCCTGCGCCGTTTGTGGGTTATCCCCCGTTAACAGCACCACGCGAATGCCCCTTTGCAGCATGGCCGCAATGGCTTCTTTGGCATCGGGTTTAATCGGATCAGCCAGCGCAATAGTGGCCACTAACTTGCCCGCTTTAGCGATATAAATCGGGGTTTTACCTTGGTGCGCAAAACTTAATGTCGCGTTAGGATCTAAGGCACTGCCATCGGAATTGACAATCTCCAATGCAGTCATCAAGGCAAGATTACCAATCGCCAGCGATACGCCATCGACCTTGCCCTCAATCCCCTTTCCTTGATGGTTCGTAAATGCCTGTGTGTCGGGTAATTGTGGGAGTGATTCCTTGGCATAACTGATAATCGCCCCCGCTAACGGATGCTCAGAGTGCTGCTCAAGGCTTGCGATTTCGCCCAGCAAGGTTTCTTTATCGGCATCACTCAGTGTTTGTACTAATACAAAGTCAGTGACTTGCGGCTTACCTAAGGTGACCGTACCGGTTTTATCCAGCACCACACAATCAACTTTACTGGCGGTTTGCAGTGCCTCGCCATTTTTGACTAACACGCCCATTTGGGCTGCGCGGCCCACAGCCACCATGATAGACATAGGCGTAGCCAGCCCCAGCGCACAGGGACAAGCTATGATAAGCACACTCGTCAGCACCACTAACGCATGGCTTAAGGCGGGCGCTGGACCTGCAAAATACCAAATAGCCGCCGCCAGTAGCGCTATTGCCACCACAGTAGGGACAAATACCGCGGAGATCTTATCGGCCAATCGACCTATGGGTAATTTTGACGTTTGTGCCTGTTGCACCAGTGCAATGATTTTGGCGAGCTTAGTATCTTGTTGCCCAGCCGTAACTCGGTAAACTAAGCTGCCATTGCCATTGACTGTGCCCGCGCTCAGACTATCTCCCCGATTTTTAAGCACGGGAATAGGCTCACCTGTGAGCATGGCTTCATCGAGCAAGGATTGCCCCGTTTCGACCTCACCATCGAGGGCAACTCGGTCACCGGGGCGCAAACGCAGCTTATCGCCCAGTTTCAACTGACTTATCTCAACCTTTTCATCACCCTTATCCGTAATACGAATCGCAGTAGTGGATTGCAACCCGAGCAGTCGCTGCACCGCTTCGCTGGTTTTGCCCCGCGCTTTGAGTTCGAGTCCATGACCTAAGTTAATCAAACCTAAGATCATCACACTCGCCTCAAAGTACACATGGCGGGTATCCATAGGGAATGCGCTCGGCATAATGACCACCAACATGGAATAAGCCCACGCGGTACTGGTGCCCAGCACAATCAACGTATCCATGTTGGTGGTTTTGGCTTTGAGCGCCCGCCACATACCTTGATAAAAATGTCCGCCTGTGGTGATGAGTAAAGCCAAAGTGACCAGTCCCATGATGCCCCAGCCTAGCTGCAGATTTGGGCTGTTGATCATCATTTCACCGCCCAGTAATCCCCACAGCATCATGGGCACACCCACAACGAGCGCGGCTATAGCTTGGCGCATCCGCAGTCGATACTCGGCGGCATCTTCAAGGCGTTTTTCTTCGGCGGCGACTTTAGCATCAATAACGACCTGCGCCGGATAACCCGCATTTGCCATCACAGCCAAGGCGGTATCAGCGCTCATCTTGCCTTCAACCGTCACTTGCTTATCGGCGAGATTCACACGCGCTTCAACGCCCGCTTGGGCGGCAAACGCCTTTTCAATTTTTGCGACGCAACCAGCGCAATTCATATTGGCGACATAGAGTCTGGTCATAGACATGGGAGATCCCTCACTTGATGTTTCACACTATAGGTCTAAGATAAAGTCTCCCATCACTGGAGAGTCAAGGATGAATTTGCTCAATGTGATCACATCGACAATTAATTGCTGGGCGAAATGGGTGATACCATTCAGTTAGAAAAATAGAGGTCAAAATGAAGATAGGTGAAGTGGCGAAACAAACGGGCTTAAGTGTTAAGAGTATCCGTTATTACCATGATATTGGTTTAGTGTGCGGCGAGCGCAATGGGGCGGGTTATCGAGTTTATCGCCATCAAGATATTGAAGCGCTTAAGTTTGTGCATCAATGCCGCGACTTAGGTTTTAGCCTAGAGGATTGCAAATCCTTGCTTGGTCTTAAGGGCAATGAAAGCCGTAATGCCGAGGACGTTAAGCAGCTTACCCAAACGCACCTTGCCTATGTCGAGCAGCAAATCAATAAGCTACAGCAGCTTAGGGCGCAATTACAGCACATGGTGACCCAATGCCAAGGCGGCGATCAGCCCCATTGCGCCATTATCGACAGCCTAAGTCACGAGACTCATGGCAGCCATGAAAATCACAAGAGCCAACAAAATGCTGGCTCTGAGTGTTGCAGTAAAAGCCAATCGCAATAACGATGGCCAAGTTCAATAACGGTAAATACCGCGTTATTGACTTCTCACTATGGTTGGCTTTAGCGCCGCGGCGTTATCCAGTACCAGTGTTGCAAGCTTACCCGCTGGGGTAAAGTTAAACACTTGCCCATAAAATGCCAGCTCAGTTTCTAATCCTGCGGCCTTGTGCTCAGGTTTCCAACCGCCGTGGGGTTCATCCTGATAAGCGATATAAGCCGTGGGTACGCCTCTCACTTTTAACGCCTCATAAATCTGCCGCGACTGCTGTGGTGGTACGATTTGGTCACGTAATCCTTGAAAAATTAATAAAGGCTCATTCAATCCTTCAAGGTGATGCAGGGGCGACAGTTCCCTATAGCGGGCTTGATTTTCACCATAGGGGCCGATAAGCAGATCTAAGTAGCCAGTCTCGAATTTATGGGTACTCTTGGCGAGCTGTTCAAAGTCACTGATCCCCGCATAGCTCACCCCCGCTTGAAATACATCATAAAATGCCAAGGACGACATCACAGTTAACCCACCAGCGCTAACACCTCGAATCGCCAGCTTTTGTCCATCAACCCAACCTTTATCAACTAAATAACGGGCCGCATTGACCGCATCCTCCACATCAACTTGGCCCCATTTTCCGTAGATACTTTGACGGTAAGCACGGCCAAAACCACTGCTGCCACGGAAATTAACATCGAGAACCGCAAAACCTCGGCTGGTCCAAAATTGAATATCACTGCGATAAGCCAGACTCGCCCGCGCCGTAGGTCCGCCGTGTAACATTACAATCAAGGGCGGACGGGTATCATTAGGCGCAGTATAGTTGGGGTTAACCGGACCATAAAAATAACCGTAAGCTTGCTGGTTAGCACCTGTTTTAAAAGTAATATTTTTAGCACGGGAGATATAGTTGGGATTAAGTTTTGGTAAATTAGGGGTATACACCAACTCAGTACCACGACCGATCACTTTATAAATGCCCTTCTCTGGCGTCGCCTTAGCGCCGACAAAATAAACAGCATCTTCCCCACGGATCACTTGGGTGATTTCACCAAAGTCGACGGCCAAAGATTCGGTCAGGCCTGAATCTAGATGCAGTCTAATTAAAACGGCCTGACTACCAAGCATATAACTGGCAATAATCGTTTTTTCGGATTCAAAGGCATAATTATGATTGCCTAAATACCAATCAGCCACCGCAAACTCGGCCTTTTTCTTTAGCACTGGGTCTAAGGTATTTTGTGCCGTGACTCGATAGATATTCCACCAGTTACTGATATCCGATACGACATACAATTGCCCATCAGGACTAAATAACGGCTGCGACACCGAAGAATCTGCGGGCGTGTTTACCTTACGAATATTGTGTAATTGTCCTTTACGGTCCAGATCCCCAAGCCAGAGCACGCTATTATCCCATGGCATATAGGGATGTTCCCACGTGATCCACGCCAGTTGGCTGTTATCGGGCGAGATGGCTGGCGAAGAAATAAAGTCATGGCCCGAAACAAAAGTATCGCCTTCACCGGCAAAATTAAGATTAATGGTAACAAGACTCGCCTTAGGCTCACCCGCTTGACGATGATCTTCGCGCACACAGATAATCCTCGACCCTTTGGGGTAAGCAATACAATCTGCATGGCGAGTACCATTTGGCGTTAAAGGCAAAGGGGGTTGATTAGGGGCAAAACGATAAAACAGTTGGTCCTGTGCCTTAGTGGCAAACAGACTCTGACCAATCCCCAAAAAGGCGGCACCACCGTATTCATGAACGGCGGATTTAACATTAAACGCAGGCGGCACTATGTCGGTAATTTTTCCACGTTGGTCGAGGCGTTTGATCCCGACTTGGCCTTGTTTTTCACCATCAGATTCAGAGAAATAAATAGCACCATCAACGCTTTGCAACTCAGCCACATTATCGGCCTGCTCAAAAACTTCAGTCGCCGATAGCGGAGACTGCCAACTACCATAGGGCGCAACTATGCGCGCGCCATTATCACTAAGATGCGGCGTCTCTTTGTTCGAGCGCTCGCAAGCACCTAAACAAAATAAGCCCCCCAGCATCCATAAATATCCATGTAGCTTCATTGTTTCTCCCCAATGTTTGCCAACTGCACAAACCGAAACAAAATATGAACTTGCAGAAATGAGTTATGTGTAAATTAGTTATTTTTTAAATTTTTTTAAGAACCAATTTACCACTTGCACTTGTTGTACTTGCGTTAAACCAAAATAAATACACACCCAAGGTGAGATAAGAAAAAACCATGGGATCACGGCCACAGAGCGGCCACTAAAGAGCAGAAAAAAGAAACCGCAATAAATCACAACCAACCCTAAGATACCCACGATCAACATCATGCGCTTAGTGATTTTCTCAAGCCAGTGGGCTTTTTCCTGCCAAGACATCCGGATTTCAAGCTCCATTACATGTGATCAACATGTTTGTAAAGTTATGTAAAAAAACGGGAGAGCGATTGTTGAAGGTTAACAACTAAATGTCAACTCCAACAGTGAAATCTAAATAAATCCGAAAGCTAGGGCATAAGAACCATTATCTTTATTTACCCTATAAAAAAACCGAGCCTAAGCTCGGTTTTTATGCAAATCAATAAGATATCGCTCTAAAGACGAATACCACCATCGATTTCAAACACACGACCGTTAACATAATCGTTTTCAATAATAAAACGTACGGTAGAAGCTATCTCGTCGGCATGACCTAAGCGGCCAACAGGCACGAGTTTCTCTAAACGCTCCAACGCTTCTGGCTTCATTGCCGCCGTCATCTCGGTCGCAATCACACCTGGTGCTACGGCTGCACTACGGATATTGTAGCGCGCTAACTCCTTCGCCCAGCCGACGGACATAGCCGCAACACCCGCTTTTGAGGCCGCGTAATTTGATTGACCCATATTACCCGCTTTAGCAAGGCTAGAGATGTTAACTATCACCCCCGCTTGACCCGATTCAATCATGGCCGCAGCGGCCTCACGGCCACAGAGGAAACTGCCGGTCAGGTTCACATTGATCACCGATTGGAATTGCTCGTAAGACATACGATCAGTGACTTTGCCGTCTTTGGCTTTGACTAACATGCCATCACGCAGAATACCGGCGTTGTTCACTAACACGTTCACTTGACCAAAATCTTCGAGAATATAGGCAAAACCCGCGACGACATCTTCTTCGTCGGTAATGTCTAAGGCATAACCTTGGACTTCAGTGTCCGATCCAAGCTCAGCGCAGGCTCGCTCGAGTTTTTCTTGGTCCACATCGATAAGCGCTATCTTAGCACCCGCCTGCGCAAAATTTTGCGCCATTGCTAAGCCTAAGCCACCCGCGCCGCCAGTAATGACGACAACCTTATCTTTTAAATCCATCTGGTGATCCCTTGTTATCTGTGTCTATTTTTTAAGTGGTGCAAATTGTTCAAATATACTGGAAAAATCTCGGCGACCATTGCCTTGTCTTGCATGATTAACATACAAGCTGCGGGCTAAAGCGCCCATTGGCGTGCTAGAGTTGCTCAATAATGCAGCTTCTTGTGACAGACCGAGATCTTTGACCATCAAATCTACCATAAAGCCACCTTGATAGCCCTTAGAAGAAGGCACTGTTTCCATCACGCCTGGGCAGGGATTGTACTTCTCTAGCGTCCAGTTTCCGCCACTGCTGACTTTCATAATGTCGGATAACACTTTGGGATCTAGGCCATGATCGACGCCCATTTGCAGGGCTTCGGAAGTACCGACCATCAACACAGATAACAGCATGTTATTGCAGATTTTCGCGACTTGCCCCGCACCTGGACCGCCTGCGTGGAAGATATTCACACCCATAGCCTTAAGTACGGGCTGCGCACGTTCAAAAGCGTTATCCGAGCCACCACAAATAAAAGTTAAAGTACCCGCTGCCGCGCCTGCCGTGCCGCCAGAAACCGGTGCATCCATAAACTCGATGCCACTTTTAGCCGCTTCAGCTGCCACTAATTGTGCGCTTTGTGCATCGATGGTTGAACAATCGATGAGCAAGGTATCACCTGCAACTACTTCTAGGAGTCCTTTGTCTGTTCCATTGCCTAAATATAAACTTTTCACATGCTTGCCCGCAGGCAACATAGTAATCACCACACTTGCACCCGCTGCAGCGCCGCAGGCGGTACTTGATACTAAGGCGCCTTTTTCGGCCAATTGCTGCATAGCTTCTGGGACTAAATCAAAGACGCGAACCGTCATGCCTGCTTTTAATAAATTGGCCGCCATTGGGCCGCCCATATTACCTAAACCGATAAAGGCTACTGTACTCATGCCATCACTCCTGTGTTGTTCTTTTTAGTGTTGTGATAATACTATCAAATTGATTATGCTGACTTTATCACAGAGTAAAGCGAGCTTGGCTAAGCAGATAAACACAGCGCTTAGCCAACTCGGCCCTTAAACGCTTAACTCAGTTGGTTAAAGGGATGCGCCTCGCCCCATGGGGAAGCCAATATTTGCTCAAGTACCGCTGTGGGTACTGAGTTAACATCCTTAAAACGCCATTGCGGTTTCTTGTCTTTATCAATCAAGAGTGCACGAACGCCTTCGCAGAAATCACCGTGGGCACACACGTTAACACTTGCGGTTAACTCCCATTTGAAACATTGAGCTAAGCTAAGCTTAGTCCCTAACTGCCCTTGGATATAGACCAAGTGCCAGCTGATAGGGCTACCCGCAAGGAAGGTGTCCCGCGCTTTCATTAACCACTTTTCTTCCGATACCAGAGTTGACATGCGTGCTGCAATATCCTGCAGACTGCCCGCCATAAGCCTGTCGATTATGTCTTGGCTTTCGGCTAATACACTGTCGCCCTTCGGAATATCCACTTGATTAGACAGCTCGTTGATCATGCTATCTAAACGTTGATGATTAAGAGCTGGCGTATCACTCCAATCTAAGGTTGCCATGGCATCAAACATCAGCTCTTTGTCGTCGCGGTTCAGGTAATGATCCGCAAGGCCCACATAACAGGCATCGGCGGCATTGAGTTGATAGGCAGTCAATCCCAAAAACAATCCCATCTTGCCCTGCATACGATTAAGGAAATAACTGCCGCCCACATCGGGATACAGGCCGATAGTCACCTCTGGCATAGCGATACGCGAGGTTTCGGTAACGACTCTGTGGCTCGCGCCCGCCATCAAACCGAGGCCGCCGCCCATGACTATGCCATCGCCCCACACCAACACAGGTTTGCCAAAGGTATGCAGTAGATAATCGAGGCGATATTCCTCTTCGAAGAAAACCTTTGCTTCCTCAGTCACTTGCCCATTAGCGGCAATGGAAGCATGGTATAAAGCGCGCACATCACCCCCGGCACAAAATGCCTTCTCACCGCTGCCATCTAATACGATGCAAGCGATAAGGGGATCTTTCTTCCACAGATTAAGCTGCGCCGTCATAGCGCGCACCATGCCTAAATCTAAGGCATTGAGGGCTTTTTCCACATTGAGTGTGACCACCCCAACCAATTTGCCAGAAGCAGTGGCTAAGGTTTGAAAAACCACATTTTGTGTGGTCTTGACCTGATTTGCGACATGCTCGACCACGTCATTATCTACTACATTCGTCATTAGCGGTTTCTCCACTCAGCTTTACGTTTCCCTAAAAACGCATTCACGCCTTCGGCCTGATCTTCAGTATCAAATAATCCGACAAATAACTCACGCTCAATCGGTAGCGCTTGGCTACGCGCCATAGTGCGCCCCGCTTGAATAAGTGTCTTGCACGCTGTGACGCTGCTTGGGCTTTGGTTAGCGACTTTAACGGCCAACGCGATTGCCGCATTAAGCGCTTCGCCAGTATCAACCACTTCTTCCACTAAACGTAGATTCAATGCTTGAGTCGCATCGATACGCTCGCCGCATAAAATCATCCGTTTAGCCCACCCTTCACCGACTAATGCGGTCAGATTTTGAGTGCCACCCGCACAGGGTAATAAACCGACCGTCGCTTCGGGTAATGCCATTACAGCTTGAATTTCGGCGATACGAATATCGCAGGCCAACGCGACTTCTAAGCCGCCGCCCATGGCATAACCGTTAATCGCGGCAATCGACACACCGCGGAATTGGCTTAAGGTTTCAAAGGCTTCACCAAAATGCTTTGCCATCGTTGCCGCATTACCTTTGTCACCATCGCTAAACAGTTTTAAATCGGCGCCAGCGGAGAAGAACTTTTGCCCTTGGCCCGTTAACACTAAGGCGTAAATCTCTTTATTGGCATTCAGCTCAAGCACTTTGGCTTTAAGCGCCTGCAAACTCTCGGCGGTCCAAGTGTTGGCTGGCGGATTGTTCATGGTCAGAATCGCCGTGTGGCCTTCGATACGTTCAACTAAATATTCCATCTTTATAGACTCCTTTTCAGTTATCGCCGACCTGTAAGTCACGCATATTGCGAGTTGAATTACAGGATTTGTCCTGCATTTTCATCGAGTAAACGACGGGCGATAATTAAGCGCATAATTTCGTTAGTGCCTTCTAAAATCTGATGCACACGCACATCACGGAAATGACGTTCCAGCGGGTACTCCCTTATATAACCATATCCACCATGAATTTGCAGCGCCGCATCGCAGACTTGAAACCCCACATCAGTGGCAAAGCGTTTCGCCATAGCGCAATAAGCCGTGGCTTCAGGATCGCCACTATCGAGTTTAAATGCCGCAAGACGCACCATTTGGCGGGCTGCGACTAATTCTGTCGCCATATCGGCAAGCTTAAATTGCAGCGCTTGGAAAGCCGCTAACGGTTTACCAAATTGCTGACGCTCATTCATATACTGAGTTGCGCGCTCTAAAGCCGACTGCGCCGTCCCCACAGAACAGGTAGCGATATTGATGCGACCGCCGTCTAAGCCTTTCATCGCGAAAGCAAAACCTTGGCCTTCTTCACCGAGCAAGTTCGCTACTGGCACGCGCACGTTTTCAAAGGTGATTTGACGGGTCGGCTGGGCATTCCAACCCATTTTATCTTCAGCTTTACCATAAATAACGCCAGCGGCATCCGCCGGAATCGCAATGGCCGAAATCCCCTTAGGCCCAGCTTGACCCGTACGGCACATCACGACTAAAAGCTCAGTGGCGCCCGCGCCTGAGATAAACATTTTCGAGCCTGAAATCACATATTCATCACCGTCGCGCACCGCTTTGGTTTGCAAAGATGCGGCGTCCGAACCCGCACCCGGCTCAGTTAAACAATATGACGCTAACATCTGCCCTGTGGTTAACGGCTCGGACCAAGTCTGACGCAGGGTTTCAGTGCCCCAAGTCGTCACCATCCAAGTCGCCATATTGTGAATGGTCAGCATGGCTGTGGTTGCAGTGCAGCCCTTGGCAAGTTCTTCAAAAATAATCGAGGCATCGAGGCGCGATAAACCCATGCCACCTTCGGATTCTGGCGAATACAGAGAGCAAAAACCTAGCTCACCGGCTTTTTGGATCACGTCTTTGGGGAAATGATGTTCTTCATCCCACTTGGCGGCGAACGGGGTTAATTCTTCCGCGGCAAACTGGCGCGCAAGATCGGCAAACTGACGTTGGTCATCGTTGAAATTAAAATCCATTTGGCTCTCCTATGACTCTGTGGTCACTTTTTTATTGAATAAATTGGGCGCCGTAAAGACGCCGTGGTTTATCGATTAATCACCGAGCTTAGCGTAAGTTAATGCTCATATTTGGCGTTGAAGCTACGGCGATATCGGACTCAAACCAGCGGGAAGTGATGGTCTTGGTCTCGGTATAGAAACGCACCGCTTGCTTACCGTAGGCATGTTGATCGCCATAGAAACTGCCCTTCCAACCGGTAAATGAGAAGAAAGGTAATGGCACAGGAATAGGCACGTTAATCCCCACTTGGCCGACTTCGATTTCATGTTGATATTTACGGGCAGCGGCACCGCTAGCGGTAAAGATAGACGTGCCGTTGCCATAAGGGCTGGCGTTAACTAATTCGATGGCGGCTTCTAAGGAGTCTGATTCCATACAACACAGTACAGGGCCAAAGATTTCTTCCTTGTAAATGCTCATCTCAGTGGTGACTTTATCGAACATGGTTGGGCCAATCCAATTACCGGATTCATAACCTTCCACGGTAAAATCGCTGCCATCGAGTAAACACTCGGCGCCTTCGGCTTTACCTTGGGCGATAAGTTTAAGCACCCGCGCCTTAGCTGCAGGGCTGATAACTGGACCATAACCCGCTTCTTTATCGTCCCATAAACCTGGGCGAACTTTGGCTAACGCTTCTTTTAATTCTGGGATCCACTCTTTAGCGGCACCAACAAACACGGCAACCGAAATCGCCATACAACGCTGACCCGCCGCGCCAACAGAAGCGCCGACTAAGTTGTTGATCACTTGCTGTTTGTTTGCATCAGGCATAATCACGCAGTGGTTTTTCGCGCCCGCAAAGGCTTGCACGCGTTTTAAGTTATCGGTACCTGTTTTATAAATATATTGACCCACAGCCACAGAACCGACAAAGGAAATGGCTTTAATCGCAGGGTCTGCCAGCAGGATATCTACGGCTGTTTTATCACCGTGCACTAATTGCAATACGCCTTTAGGTGCGCCCGCCTCAACAAACAGCTCAACCAGGCGCTGCGGCGTCATAGGATCTTGTTCTGAAGGCTTTAAAATGAAAGTGTTACCGCAGGCAATCGACAGTGGGAACATCCATAACGGGATCATCGCAGGGAAGTTAAATGGCGTAATACCGGCACACACACCGAGCGGTTGAGTGTAGCTGTAAGTGTCAATTGAACGCGCGACGTTCTCGACGGTTTCACCCATCAATAATGACGCTACGTTACAGGCGTGTTCAGCGACTTCGATACCGCGCCATACATCGCCCTTGGCATCTTCAAAGGTTTTACCGGTTTCCTTTGCAAGAATGGTCGCCAGTTCGTCGTGATGTTCTTTTAGCAGATGTTGATAACGCAACATGACGCGCGCGCGTTCAGACACTGGCACTTCTTTCCAGGTTTTAAAGGCCGCTTTGGCGCTAGCAATCGCAGCGTGAACTTCTTCGCTAGTGGCAGCATTAATCACAGCAATCGGCGAGTTATTCGCGGGATTGGTGACAATAATCTGTGATGTGCCCGTACCTTGAATAAACTCGCCGTCAATGTAATGCTTTACTTGTGTGGTCATGTTGCAATCCTTTCCTTGTAGAGTGATGGGCTGGCGGTGCGATATTATGATTATCCTCAAGGGAAGTGATTGCCCTTGCCAGCCCCGTCTTGTTGATTTAAGTCTTGTTGATTTAACTAAAACGTTAAGCGATTAGACCTCTATAGCCATCGCTGTTGCTTCACCACCGCCGATACACAGCGAGGCAACACCGCGTTTAAGGCCGCGGGCTTTTAATGCATGGATTAAGGTCACCAGCAAACGTGAACCCGAGCAGCCAATAGGATGACCTAAAGCGCAGGCGCCGCCATTGACGTTAACTTTAGCTACATCTAAACCCAGTTCAGACACGGCAAGCATAGTCACCATGGCGAAGGCTTCGTTGATTTCAAATAAATCGACTTCATCCGTTGACCAACCCACATTAGCCAGCAATTTCGCCATAGCGCCAACCGGTGCAGTGGTAAAGAGTGAAGGCTCTTGGGCGTGGGTCGTGTGACCTTTAATGGTTGCTAACACAGTTAAACCTAAACGCTCAGCTTCGCCACGCGAGGTCAGCATCAATGCGGCTGCGCCATCGGAAATCGAGCTAGAGTTGGCCGCTGTGATAGTGCCATCTTTGGTAAAGGCTGGGCGCAGCGTAGGAATTTTTTCAGGGCGGGCATTACCGGGTTGCTCGTCGGTATCGATAGTCACATCACCGCGACGATCACTAACTGTGACAGGCGTAATTTCGGCCTTAAAGGCACCCGAGTTAATCGCGGCATTGGCTTTTTCGAGCGAGCTTAGGGCGAAAGCATCCATCTGCTCGCGGGTGATACCGAATTCATCGGCGGTTTTCTGGGCAAACGTTCCCATGGCGCCGCCAGTATAAGCATCCTCAAGACCATCTAAAAACATATGGTCGAGCACTTTGCCATGGCCCATGCGCATGCCGCTTCGGGCTTTATCTAATAGATACGGCGCTTGGCTCATACTTTCCATGCCGCCGGCGATCACCACTTTTGCACTGCCCGCTTTAATCAAGTCATGGGCTAACATGACCGTCTTCATGCCTGAGCCACAGACCTTGTTCACTGTGGTCGCACCAACGGATAAGGGTAATCCCGCACCTAAGGTTGCCTGACGCGCAGGCGCTTGACCTAAGCCTGCGGGTAATACGCAGCCCATCAAGACTTCATCGACATGTTCACCCGCCAATTGTGTTTCCGCTAACAAGCCCTTAATGGCCGTCGCGGCTAGCATGGGTGATGCTACGGATGATAAGTTGCCTTGAAACCCGCCCATAGGGGTGCGTTTAGCGGCAACGATAACGATATCTTGATTTAACGCTTCAGTACTCATGAAGGCTCCAACCTAAATTGACCACGAAGCCTAGTACCAGCCTCGGGACGTTTAATAAAATCGACAATAAAACCACTCTGACGTTTACGCGAACGTAAAGCAAGTATTCCTTGGTCTAATGTGTCGATTTTATCGGGTGAAAATTGTCAGTAAGGATTTACAGCGAGGCAGGGATTAAGCACAGTCAAGCGTGGACAACAGCATCTAAGGGAGAGATAAATTAAGGGCTTTTGGGTATCAGCTTAGGTCACATCCATGTGACCACATCACCATAAAAGGCTAAACAAAACCTTAGCGCGATTCCCACGGTGTCATCGCCGTCATATCACTTAAGTCATAAGGCGTTAACTGGTAAACGTAATAATTGAGCCAATTACTGACCAACAAACTACCGTGGCTGTGCCAGCGGGCAATGGCTTCGGCTTCTGGATTATTATTTCGATAATAGTTTTGTGGCACATTTGGCGTTAAGCCTTGGGCTAAATCCCTATGGTATTCATCGTTTAAAGTCGATTTTTGATATTCAGGGTGACCCATTACAAACAAGTTACGGTTATTGCGACTTAACACCAAATAGGCCCCAGCCTCATCAGATTCGGCTAACACTTGCAACTGCGGGTGTTGTCTAATTTCTTCCACATCCATCTCGGCAAAACGCGAATGGGGTGCAAAGAACTCATCATCAAAACCACGTAGCAGTGGGAAATGCTGACAAGTGCGCCTATGTACAAATACGCCAGAACGCTTCTGTTGCAATATTTTTCGATTTAAACCATAGAGATGATACAAGCCCGCATGGGCTGCCCAGCATAAAAACAACACTGAGGTGACATGCTCTTGGGACCAGTCGATGATTTCACGGATATGATCCCAATAAACCACATCTTCGAAATCGATTTGCCCAAGCGGCGCGCCTGTGATGATAAGACCGTCATAATTTTTATGGCGCACGGCTTCAAAGTCACGGTAAAAAGTATTCATGTGGTCGATGGAAGTATGCTTGGATTCTTTGTCGTGAATGCGCAGTAAATCCACATCGACTTGTAAAGGCGTGTTACCCAGTAAGCGCAATAACTGGGTTTCAGTCTCGATTTTGTTCGGCATCAAGTTCAAAATCAGCACCTTCATCGGCCTGATATCTTGATTCGCCGCCCGCGTCTCGGACATAACGAAAATATTTTCTGACTCTAACACCCCTGCTGCGGGCAGATGATCTGGAATTCTAACCGGCATACCGCGCCTCTTCTGTTCGTAAATACTAACGGATTCGGCGCGTATGTCAGCTCACTTTTGAGCGGGCTAACTAGCCACCGACTTTCTCTAGCAGTATCGTCATTGGCTCAGTGGAATTGAGATCAATATGATAGGCTTGAGTATTAATAAACAATAACTTATCACCCAACATAATCCGGGCACCTATGGCATAAGTGTGACCGGGTTGGAACTGATCGCTACCAATCGCAAAACTGAATGGCGCGGGTGTCGCAGCACCTTGTTGCACGCGCTCCGCCATCACTATGGCTGGCACATCCATTTTTGAGACATCAAGCAGTTGCACTATGACCTTAGCATCGGCAGGTAAGGCTATCCGTTCGCGATATAAGGTCTCGCCTTTTATCTCAACGATAGCATTCGGTGTCGCACAACCCGATAACACCCCCATTACGGCCATTAATGCTAAGGCTGTTAATCTCAACGCGCTTAAACGCAACCATTTGTTCATTTTGTTTCTCCTAATCATACATAAAGACTTCTAGATGTCCATACGCCCAAGCTATAAATCTTGTCTTGGTGAACATAACTTTCTATCATAAGCCACCATTTCGTTGCCGAAAAATCTATGACCCAAGCAACTGCAATCATTGTGGGAGCTAGCTCACAATTAAGTCGTGAACTTGCAAAGCAATTGGCAGATCAACAGGTTGAATTAGTCCTATTCGCCCAAGATCCAGAATCACTGCGCGATTTTGCCTTATCCTTGCCAACAAAAGTACAAGTTTTTGCACTTCAAATTGAACAACCTCAAGCCATCATCAACCAACTTGAATCAGTCTGGCAAAGTCTTGGCGGCGCACACTTAGTCTTAGTCAATACAGGCCTCAATAGCTATGACCCCGAGTTGCCTTGGCTACCGGAGCAAGACATTATCGATGTCAATGTGAGAGGTTTTGCTGCCATCTGCAATACGGCATTTAGACTATTTCGCGAGCAAGGTTATGGACAACTGGCGGCAATCAACTCGATTGCGGGCCTGCGCGGCGGGCCGAGTGTGGCCTATCACGCCTCAAAAGCCTTTGGGCAGAATTACCTTGAGGGCTTAAGTATGCATGCTCAGCGCCTTAAGCTACCGATTACGATTACCGATATCCAACTTGGTTTGCTCGATAAAGCCGCTATGCAGCAAAGTGCGATGTGGCTTGCACCATTGCCACAAGTCGCAGCGCAAATCATCAAGGCAATGAAACAAGGCAAACGCCGCGTCTATGTGACCAAACGCTGGCGCCTCGTCGCTTGGCTCACCGTATTATTACCCGAATTTATCTATAACACTCGCCACTGGAAAGCTAAAAAGCCAAAGCGCTAAATCGGCTTAGCCAAAGTAGAAAATATTACGATAAAAAGTGCAGAAACGAAAAAGGAGCCTAAGGCTCCTTTTTTACGCTTATCTAATCAGTGGATTAGAAAGTGTAACCCACGCTGACCATATAAACCCATGGATCAATATCGGTTTCGATGGTAACTGGGGTACCTTGGTATTTAAATTTAACGTCACTATCAATTTTGGCGTACCACACGGAAGCGTTCACTAACCAGTTTTTGTTAACTTGATAATCAACACCCGCTTGTGCCGCTAAGCCCCAGGAAGTGCTCATGCTTAAATCCGTTAACGCACCACCTAAATCATTAGTAAACTCATTGTCGAAGAAATTAGTATAGTTCACACCAACACCCACGTATGGGCGTAATTTAGACTGTGCATCACCAAAGTAGTACTGCGCCACTAAAGTGGGTGGTAAATGCTTAGTTTCAGCAATCTTACCTACGCCAGCCAAAGAGACATCGTGGCTAAAAGGCGTTGCTGCTAATAACTCAACCCCGAAGTTATCAGTCAACATATAACCGAAGTTCAAACCCACTTGAGTATTATTACTCACTTGGAATTCGCCAAGATTGCCTACACCAGGTATAACTACATCTTGGCTTGATTCATTTGGCGCAACAACAACAGCACCCGCACGAACAATAATGTCACCCGCTTGGTGGGCTGATACAGAGGCAGAAAAACCAGCGGCTAAAAGGGTGGCAGCGACCAGTGTAGAAACAGTGTTTTTATTCATCATCATACTCCATATGTACAACATAGGTTTTTGTTTTGTATTACATCCTTAACAATTGACACCTACACTGCCAGAGATATGCGGCTGATTTATTGACCCAAATCAAAGTGAGTGAGCAATACTCACTTATAGGTACTACACATGGGAGCTGAATCACGAAATTCAAACATTTATTGACAATACCCCTTTGTTTTCTGTGAGCTAAGTGTTGTATTAGCCATCACTAATGACTACCGCAAGAGGTAGTGATCAATAACACCATAAACATTTTAGTAACAATGAAAAGCACTTAACTAAGAGGTTATTTGAACATTAATTTCAAATTATAGAGACAAGTTAAATGATACCAATCACATTAAATATCTAATCAGTTCAGAGCCTCACAGGCATCTCAATCCAAGGCGCATTGACGCAAAAATGGTTATTCCCTTTTAAGTCAATGCAACACCGGAGTGGGATGCCTGTGTGGCTCCCGAAGGGCGGCTGATGTTAACGGCATGGCAACGCGCTTTATACTGCGTTTAAGGCTTTCGACAGAGCACCACTATGCCTTCAAGCCTTCGCCTTGTCTAAAGCGCGTTGAACTCCCGCTGAATGAACAGATATTTAATACGATTGGTATTAGGATAAAAACAAAAAATGGACAAATAAAAACGGCTTGAGGATGATACCTATCATGTTAGATAACTAGATTGCATGGAATGACAGTGTGAGGCGGTTAAGTCAGTTTTAGACTGAACGAATAAGAAAGTGAGAAGATTAGCTTGAGTAACAACACGTAAGCAAAGGATAGCGAGTTAGCCAGCCCTTAGTCGCGACTCTGTGATGAAACACTGGTAATGATCGCTTTGGATTGGCGCTCAATTTGAGGGCAAACAGAGAGTTCAGCCCAAAGGGAACCACCAGCTCAATACCGTAATGCGTGCAATGATGATCAGTCTCTGCATCTACCTGAGTATCTGTCTCAACATGAGATTTTAAACCCACCCCAACCGCGGTTTCTAACTCTGGCCAATGAGCCATAGCATCAATACAAGATGTGTAAGCCATGTCTTGATTGCGACTATGCATGCGCGCCTGATTCTTAACCGACCAAGGTAACTCAGGGGCAAGCTGATGAAGATAGGTTTCAATCGCCAGATCCCGCTCAGGGCTAATATCTAAAGGGCAAAAATAGATCAGATCGATATCGTTCAGTGGACTCAACTCAAATTCGTGCAAGCGATCCCAGACTAAATTACGGACAAATCCCGCCGCCAGACACCACTGCGGCATTGAGTGTACTTTGGCACATTGAAGCGCGAGTTCAAGCGCCCTCACCCGCTCGCAGTCTTGAGCTATCCATTCAAGTAATTGATGCTCTAGCGCTGCTTCACTCATTGCATCATTCATAACATTATTCGTAGCACCACTCATAACAGTATCGCCCGCTTCAATATCAGATAAAAACACGGGAAAGACATTAAGCTTACTCCACTTCGCCATCGGTTTCTGAGCACTTTACGACCTCATGACAGAGTAAATAAACGAGACTATAAATCGGTGCCATTACCGCAAAACAAATCCAAAACCCATAGACATCTTTGTCTAGCAGATTAATGCTAACAGTAAAGATGGGCATGAACAGTAGCATCCATTTTATTACATTGAGTTTGTACAGTATCGGCTTATCACAATGGCAGCAGCGTCCTTCCTTAATCGGCACATCCTTAGCGCCGAGTTTACCTTTGCAATACGGACATTTTTTACTGAAAAGCATTTAAACTCCATCGCTGAGATTAGACTCGCAAAGCAAGTCTCATCATCCATTCTTTCTATTCGTAAAAACCTTATCCGCGCAATTCGTTACACCGCATCCGCTTGGCGCTCTGGCGCAGCATTGGCAAAGGCTTCAAGCTGATTACACTCGGCCCACACGCGCATGATATTGGGATAAGGCGTTAAATCCACATTAAAACGCTGGGCGTTATACACCTGCGGTACTAAACATAAGTCGGCTAATGTCACGGCATTCCCAAAGCAATAACGACCGCAATGCCGTGTTAACAAGGTTTCTAAGGCCGTAAAACCACTTGCGACCCAATGGTGATACCAAGTATTTTTGGCGGTGTCATCAGCACCTAAGGTTTGCGTTAAATACTGCAATACCCGCAAGTTGTTTAATGGATGGATCTCACAGGCGACCGTAAGTGCCATAGCGCGCACGTGGGCACGTTCAAGAGCCGATGCAGGCAGTAATGGCGACTGTGGATGTATCTCATCAAGATATTCGATAATCGCTAAAGATTGCGACAAGGCATCCACATCCAGCTCATCATCCACCACTAAGGTTGGCACTAACTCTAAAGGATTAAGCGCAATGTAGGCAGCTTTATGTTGCTCGCCGCCATCACGTACGAGATGTACTGAAAACTGTTCGGCTGAAATCCCCTTGAGATTAAGGGCAATTCGAACCCGATAGGCTGCACTGGAACGCCAATAACCGTAAAGTTTCATATTTTCATGTCCTTATAAAAGTCAGTATAAAAACGGGGCAATTAAGCCCCGTTAGTTTGAGTCGGTGTCGCCCTTTAAGGGAAAGCCTTAGGCTTTGTATTCAACCACTTTTTGATCGATAGAACCAAAAATGGTTACATCATTATCATCGAGCATTTCGATACGCACTGTGTCACCAAAACGCATAAATGGCGTAGTGGCTTTGCCTTCGGCAATCACTTCTAACATACGTTTTTCCGCTAAACAGCTCGAACCTGCGCTACGGTCATAGTTAGAAATAGTACCAGAGCCAATAATCGCGCCTGCGCCCAATGGACGGGTTTTTGCAACATGCGAAACTAACTGACTGAAATTGAAGGTCATATCAACGCCTGCATTCGGACGACCAAATAATTCACCATTTAAATAGGTGATCAGCGGTAAATGCACTTTCGAATCTTCCCAACGGACACCCAATTCATCCGGTGTCACAGCCACAGGCGAAAAACTGCTCGATGGTTTAGATTGGAAAAAACCAAAGCCTTTCGCCAACTCACCAGGGATCAAGTTACGCAATGACACATCGTTGACTAGCATCAACAATTTAATGTGCTTAGCTGCATTGTCAGTGCTCACGCCCATAGGCACATCATCGGTAATAACCGCAATTTCAGATTCGAAATCGATACCCCAGTCTTCACTCGCCAATGGGATATCCGCTTTAGGGGCAATAAAGCTGTCTGAGCCACCTTGATAAAACAACGGATCTGTCCAAAAGGTTTCTGGCATTTCTGCGCCACGGGCTTTACGGACTAACTCAACGTGATTCACATAAGCGCTACCATCGGCCCATTGGTAAGCACGCGGTAATGGCGACAAGCACTTAGCTTCGTCGAACGCTTGCGCGTTATCTAACATGCCTTCATTTAACGCATCGTACAATTCTTGCAATTGCGGTCTCAGTAAATCCCAACCATCGAGTAATTGCTGCATAGTGTGGGCAATGGCAGGAACGGCAACCGTTTTAGTGAGATCGCGGCTGACTAACATCAACTGACCATCACGACGACCATTGTTATAACTTGCAAGTTTCATATTGGCTCCAGTGCTCTTCGGCTAGGTGTACAATTTTATTGTGCTGGAAAACACGCGACGTCACCCAGCTTATATTCGGCGATTTAAATCGAACTTTTTGACTCATTAAGGGCATACATGTTACGCAGTTCGCGCCAACGAGGCATGCGCTTTTACTTGCTTTAACGTATTTGTTGCGCGTAGAAATACCCGATGCAGCTCAAGATTCCTATAGCGTGACCAAAATCACATTTAGGTCAATTATTTCACATTTTGTAAACTAATCATTACGTTTATAACCTAGTTACCGCTTATCAATATCTCGGTAAGCAATATGCCTGAAAAGTCGGCAACTAAGTGGAACGATACTGTTACATTGACTGTGTCAACCCAACGAGACTCTGGCTAACGGCGCTTGGCTATCTTGTATTCACGCAGTTTATTAGCAATAGCTGTGTGTGATACACCTAGCTTTTTCGCCAACTGGCGAGTGCTCGGATAGGCCGGATATAATCGACGCAACAGACTCGCTTCAAACTGCTTCATTGCATCGTCGAGATTGCCCTCAAACTCATTATCAAAGTAACCAAAACCTTCGGCGTATGACGGCAATTTCAGCTGTTCTACCGTCAACTCGGCCGACCCATCCCACATAGACACGGCTCTAAATACCGCGTTCTTTAATTGGCGTACGTTACCTGGCCAAGCGTAGGTGAGCAAATGATCGCGGCACTGGGCCGAAATCCGTCGCACTGGGCTAGACAACTGTTGACTGTAATGTTCGAGGAACATTTCCGTCAGTGGAATGATATCGACTTTACGCTCGCGTAAAGACGGGATGTGATAACTCAACACATGGATGCGATAGTACAAATCTTCCCTAAACTCACCGGTTTGGCATAGTTCAGCTAAATTTTTCTGGGTCGAGCAGATAATTCGCACATCAGCACGTACTTCTTCATCGCCCCCTATGCGTCTAAAAGTGCCATCTTGCAATAGCCGTAGCAGCTTAACTTGAGCCGCCCTAGACATTTCCGCCACTTCATCGAGAAATACAGTGCCCCCCTTAGCTTCTTCAAAAAAGCCTCGTTTGACGACTTTACCCTGACTGACGTAACCGAATAATTCTTCTTCGGCAGCGCTGTCGGGCAGAGCGGCGCAGTTGATGGCGATAAAAGGTTTTTCACGGCGCATCCCCGCATCATGGCTAGCTCTGGCCATTAATTCTTTGCCAGTACCCGTTTCACCCGTGATCAACAAAGGTGCATCGAGCTGGGCCATACGCCGTGCTTGCTTAAGCACTTCCTTCATCTTGTCACTGCTGGCTAATACATTTTCAAAGCCAGTGGTTTGGTTCTGCAGCGCGTTAAACTGTTTTCCAACGCGCGCAGGGGATTTCAGCGACACCACAGCACCAACCAAGATGGTTTTTTCATCCTCATCGGGTAGGTAAATCGGCAGCATTTCGGCAAGATACTCATTCGGACCAATTTGCACCCGCGCCGCTTGGGCCAATACTTGTGCTTCACTCAACCAACGGCTGAAGTTAAAACCTTGCACCCAATGATTAAGCGACTCTTCGAGCACTTCGTGCTCACCCATGCCGATATTGAGCAAGGCGGACTCATTAACGATACGGATACGTGCCTTGGCATCGATAGAAAAAACGGAGTCGGGTAAGGTTTTGAGCAGGGTTTTAAGGGCGTAATGTTCTTGCTCTGAGGGCATAAATGACACCGTACGCACATCGTGCACGCTTTCCACTTTGCGGATCTGCGGCATCAAGGCACTCAAAGTTTCAAAACTAATTTCGGCAAATTGTAAGTACAGGAATCCTTGGTTACTGGCATCTATGGCAATTAAATTAATACCATAACGCTCTAACACGACTAAGATATCTTTGGCTAAACCAACACGATCCTGACAGCTGACTTCCAAGCGCATAATGACTGATATTCCCTTTTTTGATTTGAATTTTGGGGATAAACCGTGCAGAGCTATTTTTCGCCTTAGGCTTTACAACAAAAATAACGCTTGCTAGGCAAATCATTACCTTTGACGAAAACGTCAGCGATGAGGGGAAATAGCAGAGCCCGTATACGTTAGAAGGTTAAATTGAAAGTGGCAAGCCTAGTTTACAGTTGAATTGTAACAGGAAGAAAAAATCAGCATCATAAAACACATTAAGATGCTGATTAAATTGATTAAATAATTAACCTAGCAACTGGTCTGTCTTGGCGGCCATGATGAAGTCATTCTTATGTAGCCCCTTAATGGAGTGCGACCACCAAGTGACAGTCACTTTGCCCCATTCAGTGAAAATGCCTGGATGGTGGAATTCTTCTTCCGCTAAATCCGCCAGCTTATTCGTGAATACCATCGCCAGTTTAAAGTTTTTAAACTTGTAGACGCGCTCAAGCTGCATTACGCCGTCACGCACTTGCACGCCCCAGTCAGGGATCATACGAATAAGTTCTGCCAATTCTTCATCGGTCACTTTTGGTGCATCGGCTTGGCACGCTTCACATTTCATATTCGATAACGCAGTCATACATACTCCTGTTGGCAACATTGATAGGGATATTCAGTTGCACTTTACTCATTACTTATTAATTACTTAAATCACATGACTAAATTAGATGGCGACTCAAATGACACATCAAACTATCCATCGAATCGAGACTAGCTCGCCTTGGCTTTGGGAGGATATTTAGGAGCAAATAAACCTAACTGACGTGCCTTAGTGACATAACTCATGATGTCCATTTTGGCAATTTCATCAAGCATATCAATGTGCTCAATCACATAATAAATCGGCTGCATAATATCAATGCGATATGGGGTTCGTAACACATTCAATAAATCAAAGGGCTGACGTTCTGGCACGTCACTTTCCATTGCATATAAAGTTTCACCAGGTGAGCTTAAAATACCGCCACCATAGATACACAAGGGGCCATCTTTAGGCTGTAGCAAGCCAAACTCAACCGTAAACCAGTATAAACGCGCTAAAAATACCCTTTCTTCTTTGCTGGCATTTAAACCTAATTGGCCATACATATGTGAAAAATTGGCAAATGAAGGGTTGGTGAGCAAAGGGCAGTGACCAAATATTTCATGAAAAATATCAGGCTCTTGCAGGTAATCAAACTCTTCCTTACGGCGAATGAATGTCGCCACAGGAAACTCTTTATTGGCCAGCAGTTCAAAGAAACGGCCGAAGGAAATCAGCGCAGGTACGGCTGCCGTTTTCCAGCCGGTGGTCGCTTGCAATACAGTATCAATTTCAGTAAGTTGCGGAATACGATCCTTTGGCATAGCCAAGGCATCTAGCCCTTGCAAATACTCCTTGCAGGCACGGCCAGGCAGGTTTATCGCTTGACGGGCATAAAGCTGGCTCCAAATCTCATGTTCTTCTTGCGGGTAGTTGATAAACCCTGTGTCATCAGCTCTGTGAGCGATGTACTCTGTTCCTTTCGTCATAGTCTTCACTTAGTGGCTAGCGCTCATGGAACCATAGTGATCTAAGCCTTTAAATTTGTTAACTCCCTCACACTTTATTCTTGCACCACTACTGTGACGTAAACGTAAAGCAAATATTACAAGGGTATTAAAAATGCCATGCAAGTGCACATCACCCATGCTGGATTAGATGCTCTGTGCTACCTTTGCTAAAACTTACGTCGACTTCACTGTAAAAATACTTAAATATCCTAAGTTTTCAGCGTTTCTAAATAGCTTTTCTGTGCAGGTCATTTACAATATTGGCCATTAACCGCATCTCCTTGACCTAAAAGGTTCGCAATGAAACAACATCAAATTCGTAAAGCCGTTATTCCTGTCGCAGGCCTAGGCACTCGTATGCTTCCAGCGACCAAAGCAATTCCAAAGGAAATGTTACCCGTTGTTGATAAGCCATTGATTCAATATGTAGTCAGTGAAGCTATCGCGGCTGGGATCAAAGAAATTGTACTCGTGACCCACGCCAGTAAAAACTCTATCGAAAACCATTTCGATACCAGTTTCGAATTAGAAGCCCAATTAGAACGCCGCGTTAAACGTCAGTTACTTGAAGCCGTACAATCTATTTGTCCTAAAGATGTAACAGTGATCAGCGTGCGCCAATCTCAAGCTAAAGGCTTAGGTCATGCGATTTTGTGTGCTAAATCTGTCGTCGGCGATGCACCATTTGCCGTATTGCTACCGGATGTGATCATAGATGAAGCCAGCTGTGACCTTCGTAGCGATAACTTAGCCGCTATGGTTGCCCTGTTTGATGAAACCCAAGTCGGTCAAATCATGGTGGAAGGCGTGCCACATAACGTCGTCAACCAATACGGTATTGCCGATGTGAATGGTCATGATTTACAACCGGGTGAATCTGAGCCATTAGTCGAACTGGTTGAGAAGCCAGCCGTGGATGAAGCGCCGTCCAACTTAGCCGTTGTAGGCCGTTATGTGTTACCTGCCAGCATTTGGCCACTACTGGCTAAAACCCCTGCGGGCGCAGGCGATGAAATTCAATTAACTGATGCGATTGCGATGTTAATGAAGCAAGAAACCGTAAATGCTTACTACATGGAAGGTAAGAGCCATGACTGTGGTAACAAGCAAGGTTATATGCGTGCTAACGTTGAATATGCCCTGCGCCACAGCGAAATCGGTGAAGATTTTGCGCACTATTTAAAAACCGTTGTAAAAGGAATTAAGTAATGACGATTTTAGTGACCGGTGGTGCTGGCTATATTGGCACCCACACAGTAGTAGAACTGCTCAATGCTGGTAATGATTTGATTGTATTGGACAACTTGTCTAATTCAAGCATAGAAGCCTTAAACCGAGTCGAGCGGATCACTGGTAAATCGGTTACTTTCTATCAAGGCGATATTCTCAATAAAGCGTTATTGCAGAAAGTGTTTAACGATCATGCTATTGATTCAGTTATCCACTTTGCAGGATTAAAAGCGGTGGGAGAATCCGTCGCAAAACCCCTGAAGTATTATGAGAATAACGTTACGGGTACGCTTATCCTTTGCCAAGTCATGGCAGAATTTAAGGTAAAAAATCTCGTATTCAGCTCATCGGCAACTGTGTATGGCGATCCCGCAAGTTTACCGATCACCGAAGACTTTCCCACAGGGGCAACAAACCCTTATGGTCAGTCTAAGTTGATGGTTGAACATATATTGGCAGATGTACACAATGCCGATCCGAGCTGGAATATCGCACGTCTGCGCTATTTTAATCCGGTTGGCGCCCATGCCAGTGGCTTAATCGGCGAAGATCCTAACGATATCCCTAACAACTTAATGCCCTTTATTGCGCAGGTTGCCGTGGGTAAACGCACCGCCTTAAGCGTGTTTGGTAATGATTATCCGACTCACGACGGTACTGGCGTGCGTGACTATATCCATGTCGTAGATTTAGCCAATGGCCATTTAAAAGCGCTTGCAAAATTGGCCACTAAACCTGGTCTAGTGACCTATAACTTAGGCACAGGCCAAGGATATAGTGTATTAGACATGGTTAAGGCCTTTGAAAAAGCCTGTGGTAACACCATTGCCTACCAAATTGCGCCACGTCGCCCAGGGGATATTGCCGCCTGCTACGCCGATCCAACACTCGCAAGGGAAGATCTTGGCTGGCAAGCGACTCATACCCTAGAAGATATGGCCAACAGTAGCTGGCATTGGCAATCAACCAATCCGAATGGTTATAACGGCTAATAACTTGAATGGCTTGTGGAAATCTCCCAAGCCATTTTTCTTTACCCTCTAAATACCATCGCTTTACAGCATTAACCACCCGAGGAGCAACATGACTCAAAGTATTAATCACAGCCGTCGCAGCCTCTTTCGCCGGCGTAAAGATAATGCGATAAGGCCGCCTTGGGTACGTGATGATATCGAGTTTACCGATGTGTGTACTCGTTGTTCCGCCTGTCTTGAGGTTTGTGAAACTCACATTATCATCAAAGGTGATGGCGGATTTCCTGAAGTCTCCTTTAAGGACAATGAGTGCACATTTTGTACTCTGTGTGCTAAAGCTTGCCCTGAAAATATTTTCGATTTGACTCAAGCACCTTGGCAATACCAAGCCCATATTCAAGAAAGCTGCTTAACCTTTCAAGGGATCTGGTGCCAAAGTTGTAAGGATGCCTGCGAACCAAGAGCCATCAGTTTTGTGCTCAGTATTGGTCAGGCTCCGAGCCCCAAAATAGACCTTGATCTTTGTACTGGATGCGGTGCCTGCGTAGCTCCTTGCCCTAGCAAAGCCATTGAGATAAAACGACCAACTTGATAGAACACTGTAATTGCATTAACACATGCAGAGCTGTGCTTCTCATGGATTTTAAGCTAGTATCGCGCCTCTGTTGAACTCAGTTAATCCCTTCTCGAATTAAGTTAATTTATGATGATGTTTGTAAAAAAACTGTTTTTCCCACCTAAAAAAAGTACCTCTTTTAGCTTTATTGCTCGAGGCACTAAACTCACGGGAAATATCGAATTAACAGGCGACGTGCTTGTTGGCGGTGATATCCAAGGTCAGCTGCTTTCTGAGGCCAATATCACCATAGAACAAGGCGGTATAATTCAAGGTGAAGTAAAATGCCATGAATTTATCGTCGATGGACACTTCAAAGGCAGACTCATTTGTGAGCGTTTAGTGATCCAACGTAATGGTGTTGTCGACGGCGAAGTGGCAAGTACCTCAATGCAAATCCTTGAGGGTGGCCAATTTATCGGGATGCGGATTAAAGAAGATGCACCAACCATTTATTCCCATGCAATAGGCCATACACCAACAGCAGATTCACTCAACTTACCGTCCGTGCAAAACGACGTCATAGAATCTCGTTAATCCGAAATGCATCACTATCGTTTGCTCGCCGCCTTAGGTGAGCAGACTTTGACTCACTCTTTTAGCTCAATCATTCCTTTCCGCCTGATGTTAAACATAGCGCCTACTCATCTAACTCTCCCCAACTCTCCCCAACTCTCCCCTTTACAATGGTTAAATAATTGTTATTTTACCGAGAGGGATCACAGTTAATCCGCATGCTGAATGTTAATCTTGGCAGTTAGTATCCATGATATTTGATCGCGGTGGTTCGGGTAATCGCAAGGACACAGAACTCCCCTAATAGCGCCGCAAAAACATTTAAGACTCATACAGGGCAAAATACAAAATGAGCAACTTATTACTAAAACAGATCTGTGAACTCGATGTTTTTACCTTGCTTGTATTTAAAAGTATTTTCGACACTGGACACGCAAATAGCGCGGCCAAAGCGCTAGATGTTTCTGCACCCAAAATAAGCCGCTGCCTCAATGCATTACGCCTAACCTTTAACGATGGACTATTTTATCGTCGTCAACAGGGGCTTAAACCGACGCCTTTAGCAGAAAGTCTCTACGTTGCTATTTGCCAGTTTACTGAATCGGTTTATCACCTCGAACAATCTGCAATCCAGATACAAAATGCGGCCATCAATGCCGACTTACCGCTGCATATCGCTGCTTGTAATGGCCTGCTAAGCTTTTTAGCGCCTCAGTTAAGTACTCCTGAACTTGCCCAAAAGCTAGGACAAATACGCTTACATAAATGGCAGGAAAATAGCGCTGAGTTGATCCACGCAGGTGCGCTTGATTTTGGGATTACGTTTGAAAGTGCTGAAAATAAAGAATTAAGTTACACCAAACTTGGCTCAATCAATGGCATTTATATCGTTGCAGCCAAGCAACACCCACTTTGGGACGTTGAGACGAATATTACCTTAGAGCAAATTTGTCGCCATCCGTTTCTATTTCAAGAACTCAAGGGCTTTAACAGTAAAATCGATCCCTTAGAATTATTTTGCCAGCGCCAAGGTATCTTACTGCCTACAGTAGAGAAAGTGATAGACAGGGAGGAATGGTATGCCCATCTATTAACCATGAAGAGTGTGGCTTTCTGTTCCAGCATTGATATGCACACAGTTAAACATATGCCCGGATTACATCTCGAGCGCCTTAGCGACACAGAGCTTAATAGACTCCACGAAACTATGATGGCGCCACATTATTATCTGATTGAGAAACCTGCAGTTCATCGGCGTTACAGCCAAAGCCAGTGTGATCTCGTCGTGCGCTCCTTACTTGCCGCACTCGAACCAGCACACTAATACAAAAATAGATTACACACTAAGTTCATCAACCTAGCTTACGTCATGGATGTTAAGTGGGTTAAGTGGGTTAAGTGGGTTAAGTGGGTTTACTGGGCTATGGCTTCTATTTATGCAAGGCACAATTCAATCACTTTAAAATGCCATATCGTCCCCCCATTCTCGCTCTCTTATCCCATTGCTTTTGTGCTCAAAACCTTAAGATAACGACTTAAGATTCAGGCTCTCTTAACATCGTTCATTTTGCTTAACCGAAAATGAATTCATCATTTCGACCTAAGTTTAAAGATTGAAATTGTGATACACATCATAGGCTAGCGGCTTAATTTCACTATTTAAAATATCAAAATGCAAAGTTTAGAATTACCATTCACAGGTGTTAAATCATCGTTCACATATCAGATACAAATTTGCAAATACCACTTTATAAGTAGATGAATCCTCCTATATTAGAGGCACTGCACACGCAGTCTTATAGATAGAAAAAGGGACGCGATGATGAAAAACTACAATAAATCTCTACTGGCACTGGCTCTCGTCAGTACCTTAAGTCTTACCGCCTGCGGGGACGGAAGCGATGGTCAAGATGGGGCACCTGGCACACCAGGTACACCCGGAACACCAGGCACTCCCGGAACACCAGGTACACCCGGAGCCCCTGCGGGTTCCTTCGCAACGACAGCTCAATCCATTACAGATCTGGCATTCACGTTAAGTCCTGCTGACATTAAAGTGACCAGCAGTGAAGGCTTCAGTGTTAAATTTACTGTTACGGGTAAAAATGCAGGCAAAGTAGTCCCATTCAAAGGACTGGATAAAATTGCAATTTATTCTTTAACAGCAAATGAAAACACCTCAGGTACTGGCGCGCCGATTGAGTGGCAAAATAATGCCACGGCAAATGCCGCTGGCACTTCGTTAACTTGTACTCTAAACGGCCTGAACGGAACTAAAAACGCTTGTACTTTAACCGAAGATACAGCAACGCCAGGCACTTACACAGCAACTTGGACTTATGGTGGCGCAGCGCCAATCATTAATCCAAATGATAATCCAAACGCAGTACACAGAGTCTTTTTACGTGCTTACAACATCGCCGATAGTACTGGTGTTGTCCTATCTGACAAGATTTTATCTGTACCCGTTGATTTTATCCCTGCAACAGATGAATTAGGTGTATCGGGTAAAGACACAGTATCTAGTGCGGCATGTAAAAACTGTCACGGTGAAGTAGACGGCCATATCGCGAAGATTGAAGCCCACCATAACTACCAAGATGTTAAAAACTGTGTAACTTGCCATAACCCTGATCTCGTTCCAAGTGACGCACAACTGGCCGAAGGTTGGGTATTTGATTTTGCTCCCATGATCCATAGGATCCACGCAGGTCATCACATCAGTGACAGCTTAAGTGGCGAAGCAAAAGAATATTTCGGTGAAGTTGGTTTCCCATCTGATTTGAAAGAATGTAAATCTTGTCATGATGGTGCACCAAGTTATAACACCAATATTTATGCACAAGCTTGTGTGGGTTGTCATATCAATGTGAACTTCACCACTGGCGAAAACCATTCAGAATTTGGTTTAGCCCAAGCTGATGATACTCAATGTAAATCTTGCCATGGCAGCGGTAGCTTAACACCTGAAGCTGTACACAGTGTCGGTAAACGCGCTGAGTATGCAAGCCTATTCAAAGTTGACTTTACCAGTGCTGCAGTAGTGACTTCAGCAGCTCCTGGAATGAAAACATTGACATTAAAAGCCAATGTGACCATGAATGGCGCTGCAATTCCTAACGGAACCGATTTAAAAGTATATAACGCGACAACTAACCCTACTGGTATGTTTGTGGCTAACGGCTTATTACTGGGTAACGTAACCACTGATGGTACTGTTTACGCTTGGAGAGATGTCAAACCAACAGCAATCGCTCTGACACTGAAAGATGGAACCTTATCTAATGGTGTATTAACCTTCGTAAAAGATATTCCCGATGCCCAAGCTGTAGGTACTATCTACGTCAGTTCAGAAGCCAACGTCTGTATCAAAGCAGGTAAAGTGAGTAGCTGTAATGCCACAGGACTTGAATTTGGCCCAACAAATCCAATTGGTAACACTGCTCCTGTTAAATTCTATAGCTTAGATGCTTCTGCAGTAGTTAAAGCTCGAATGACAGATCCTGCTCGAATTACCGTAGAAGAAGCAAAATGTAACGCCTGTCACGGCACCTTAGATTATATCAAGGGCACCAGACACGGAACTTACACTTTTGATCAATGTATGAACTGTCACAACGATACAACAGGTGCATCAGGCCATAAAACAGTGGTTTCTAAAGGTGAAGACGGTAGCAAAGTCATTAATCCAGAAGTCACTTTCAATAACAAAGACCTATTCACCGTCGCCCACCGCTTCCACAGTGGTAACTTTGATGTTATCGCAGGGATCTTCCGCGATGCCAATGGTGAATTAGTCGGTTATCCATCACCAGAAACTGCATGTTCTGCCTGTCACAAAGATGATGCAAAACTGTTTGCGACTGACGGTGGTTTAGCCTCTGAGAAACGTTCAATCAAAGTGGGTAGCAACTACATTAGCCCAGTAGCTGAATCATGCCGTAGCTGTCACGCTCACTCTGATGCAGCGGCTGTCGCTCACTTTAGAAGTAACGGTGCTGTGGTTGAAGCTGACGCAATGACAGATCCTAACTTACCAGTAGAATCTTGCGCAACTTGTCATGCTGAAGGTAAAACCTACGGTGTAGATAAGGTACACGCAGAGGTAGCACACTAGTACCTTTGGGTTGCCCCTGCACAACCCAAACTTTATCTCTGCAACTCATTGGGGACCCTAGGGTCCCTTTTTTATTGCTGATGATCTTCAATTGAGATTGTAGATTTAACCAGCTGAGCGGCTACATTGTGCAATACGTTGTCTAAGTAACTTAATAAAGTCCTTAGGTTCCCTATCTAAACTGTCATGGGGAATATACAAGTGATACCCTAAACGCGTATCTAACATCACGCAGCGATGCCCAAACATAGCCAATACGCCACGATAACGATCCCCTTCTATCACTAAAGGGCCAAACTCAGCGCCGAGATAAGTTTCTAAAGTCGCTAAGTCTGCATCTTGAGAGGCAGCTGTCACCAGCAAAGGTCGCTGTTCAGTTAATAATCCTGTTGCTAGACGCAGGGAAATATTATCGAGAATGGGATTTAAATGTTTCAGTTTAATGCCTAAATAAGATAACTCTATAGTATCTAAACCATTAGTCACCCGCGGAATATCGACCCGCTGAATATTATCCCAATCGATAGCCACTTTGCCGCGGCGATGAAAATAGGTCAGCCCCTTGTCATCTAGTGCTAGAGTCGTTTCCGGCTCATACACCTTGGCTAAACCGAGAATGAGTGAAATAGCGCCCAAACTAAAAAACATCAAACCGACAGCAAACAAGGCCGGCCACGTCAGAAACAGTCCCAAACCCAGCACCAGACTTAAGCCTCCCAGCCAAGTTAAGGTTAACCCATTTCGTTTCGATAAAGGACGCACAGATACTATTTCTGACTCAATTGTCATTGTTCATCTTCCTGTTAAAACTCACTATCTTTAGACTGAACTTGGCAAACCACACCTTTAACTTACGGCCTTTATCCATAACCACAAACGGCCAATGTATTCGTGAATCGCCCGTTGAGAAGCCACTAAATTATCGGCGGTTAACCGCCACCAAAAATCATCTCGGCCAATAAAATCCGTTGGGGCAGCATCGGGGTGTAAGCCTTTAGCGGCGAAAATAGCCATCGCCCTTGGCATATGAGTGGCCGATGTGACTAAGCGAAAGGGCTCCTCCCCTAACTCCCACTTTAAGTATTGCGCTTCTTCTATCGTATCGCGCGCCAGTGGAAATTGAATAATTCGGCTTTTATCAACACCTAGCTCTACCGCGGCTTTAGCCATCATTTCAGCATGGGAAAATTGAGTGAGTTCACCACCCCAGCCGCTGACGATCAACATACACTCTTGACCCAACTTAAGTTGCCGAATTCCTTCAGTTAACCTTGTAAGGGCGACGTCCGATAAGGATTGCACCGCCGTCGCTCCCGCTATATCAGCATGCCCTGAACCTAATACCATCACAAAACAAGCGCCTGCGATGGGCGTGGAATTAATCGGGTAAGCTGATTCTAACGGCCGCACTAAGGTATTCACACTCAGTTGACTGCTTAAAAACAGTAAGAGAAAAAAAGCGCAGGATACTAAGTATTTCGCCATACTGCGACGGCGCCATACTAGAAAAGAAATCAGTAATAACAATAGGATAAAGGGAATCGGCATCATCCCCTGTGAAACAACTTTCTTAACCCAAAACATGATGTCCATGCCAAGCAATCCAAAGGAGCGCAATCATAGCATCAAAATACGGGGGGAACACATCGCACATAAAACTAGCCCAGCGTTTTACTAGGCTATTGTTTACAAGACTCTGATATCACTAGACGTTGATTTCATAGCGTAATGAGTTCACTGGTGGAGTTTATATCCTCAATAATGGATCACTTTTCCCACAACCAAGCGGCACCGCGCACTCCCGATGAACAACCGTATAGATTCTGCACCACAGGCGTATGACACTCACGCCCCACCACATAATGGGCCAGCAATGCCGGTAATCTTGGGTAAATCGCCGCGACATTCGACATTCCGCCGCCCAACACTATGGCATCGGGATCGAGCATATTGATCACATGGGCGAGTGAACGAGCGAGTCTATCCATATAACGATCAAATGCAGCAACCGCAATGGCGTCACCTCCATCGACTAACAACATAATATCGGCACCTGATTTGGCAGCAGCGCGCACTGTACCCGCAGCCGTCAAAGCCGCATTATAATCACGCACAAAGCCAGTGCCAGAGATAAAGGTTTCGATACAATCGGGATTGCCACAGAAGCATCGGGTGGTATTGAACTCTTCCTTAGTCATCCAAGGCAAAGGATTATGACCCCATTCACCGCCGATACCATTACCACCACCGTGAACTTTGCCGTTAATTGCCACACCCGCGCCACAACCAGTACCAATAATCACGCCAAACACCACAGAAGCGCCAGCGGCTGCCCCATCGACCGCCTCTGATACCGCAAAACAGTTTGCATCATTGGCAACCCGCACTTCACGCTGCAACAATTCCCCTAAATGTACATCGAGGGGCTGACCATTGATCCACGTCGAGTTAGCATTTTTGACTAAACCTGAATAGGGCGATACCACACCAGGAATACCCACGCCGACAGTGCCTTTCTCGCCAAGAGTCGCTTCCGCTTCCTTAACTAAATCAACCACCGCAGTAAGCGTGCCCTGATAGTCACGTGGCGTCGTCACACGTTTGCGAAATAGCTCATTGCCCTCATCACTCAGTGCGACTAATTCTATTTTTGTTCCACCTAAATCGACGCCCATGCGCATCATGAATTACCACTCCAGTGTTTAGCTTGCCCTTTCATCAAGTGAGATTGATGCAAGGCAATCGTTATTTTACCCAGCCAGGAGCTGTGGCAATAAAGTAAGGGTTTAAAATGTCAGGTTTTTGATTATAAGTTAATGGTTCACCTGAGTCATAACAGACAACTGTACCGCCTGCACTTTCGAGTACAGCTTGCGCCGCCGCAGTATCCCATTCGCTGGTTGGGCCAAGTCTGGGGTACAGATCGGCACTGCCTTCAGCCAACATACAAAACTTAAGCGAGCTACCCACGCTTAAGATGTCATGCTCACCAAACTGTTGTAAATATTGCGCTAAGCCTGGGCTCAAGTGCGAGCGACTGCCGACAATCATCGGCATTTCGCGTGGCGTGTTGGCCCCCAATAAGGGACTCTCTTGACCCGTTCGTTGGCGCCACGCACCTAAATGTTTAGCACCGTAATAATACGTATCGAGCACAGGCGCATATACTACACCTGCGATAGCAACCCCTTGATGGATAAGCGCAATGTTGACGGTAAACTCGCCATTGCGTTTAATAAATTCCTTAGTGCCATCTAAAGGATCAATCAACCAATAGGTTTGCCATTGACGACGCACGTCCCACGCGATATCCGCCGCTTCCTCAGACATAATAGGAATACCGACAAACTGCTTTGCCAATGCTGCCACTATCACGTGGTGCGCGGCTAAATCGGCCGCCGTCACAGGGCTATCGTCCCCCTTATGGCTCACCGAAAAGTCATCTTGACCATAAACCGTCATAATGGCATCGCCTGCGGCTTTGGCAATCGCGACCACTTGCAGTAGATCTTGTTTGGTCAATGTCTGCGCTATTGTCGTCTTGTCTGTCACTGAAACTTCCTTAATGCATTAAATATCTTGGCATTATGCCATTGTCATCCAAGGGGAATTTAGAACAAATTCATCATACATCAAGCAAAATAGACTAAGACTCGCAGCTTAAACCGCGGTGCACAAAACCACAGATAAACAAAGTGATTACGATACTAAGGTAAGCCATTGGCGCTGAGAAGAGGCTTAAGTCCAGTTGCATTCGTATTCACAGCTCATGTTTTCATATTGATAGTCTAAAGCCGTCGCTTAAATCTGATTATTGGCGAGCTTATTGTTTTCGAAAGTGTTAATCACTGCGATGACGTAAACGCTTAACGCCTGATTAAAACTGCCTAAACCCAAATGTGAGTCATGTTAATTGTCGTCATGATAGCGTCGCAACATGCAATTCAGTTGCTGACGCCAATCTTGCCATACGACGTTATCAGGCATAGGCAGTGCGGTATTGACAGCCAAAGCGGACTGTACTTTGGCACGATTCAACACGCTATAACTCGGTCTTTTTGCCAAACTCACGCCGCGATTCAATGCTTGTTTAGCATAGTGAGCGCTGGTAATCGGCTGGATAACCACAGGTTGACTTAACAGATTGAGCGCTAGGGCTTGTCGCTGGATTTCAGAGGCAAATTCATACCAACTGCATTGGCCTTGAGCGCTGTAATGAAATACGCCCGAGTACTGTTGTATGACTAATTGCCAAATCACCTTAGCGAGTGCATCACTCCACGTCGGACAGCCGATTTGATCGACTATCACCTGCAATCTTGGTTGAGTGCGCATCAAGTTCAGCATGGTTTGGACAAAATTATGCCCATCTTGACCGTAGAGCCATGAGGTACGCACAATAGTTGCATCCTCGCCCAGAACCGCCAATACTTTCTGCTCGCCGAGCAACTTACTCGTACCGTAAGCTGACAACGGCTCGGGAGCATCAAGTTCAACAAATGGCCTTGGTAAATGATTTGGAGCTGAGTCTGGATTTTGATACGGTTCAGCGCCAGTTTCTCTAACATCACGAACAGCATGACCACCAAACACATAATCGCTCGACACATGCAGTAAGCGCGCCCCCGACAGCCAACATTGCTGCGCCAATAACTCAGGGCCGAGTGCATTCACGCGATTCGCTTCGATTGCATCATGCTCAGCAGCATCGACCGCATTATAGGCCGCACAATTGATCACCCAGCTTGGTCGATATTGATCAAATACGGCGGCAATATTGGCGGCATCGGTTATGTCTAACTGACTGCGACTTAGCGCATAAAGCTTAATTGGTGCGACTGAGTTTGTACTTGTGCTGGTATTTGGGGCTAGCTCGCCAATATCGGCAGCGACTCTCAGCAAGGCCTGAGCGAGCTGACTCTTCGCACCAGTGATTAACACCACTTGAGGAGTGTTAGCGTCTGTGGCACTCACCGCCCCGCATTGAAGTGGCGTCACTTTAGTTGCCACTATTTTCATCACTAATCAACAGCATGGCTCATCGTCACTGAATAGGGGGATCAAATCAGCAACGGTTTCATGGCCACGGGCGGCTAAAAAGGCCAAGAGTGCTGAAGGGCTACGATTGAGTAATCTTGATGGCGGATAAGCCACTTCATCGATAATCGCTTGCGCCCGCGCAAAACCGCCTAAGCTAAAAGCCACATGGGAATCAGAGCCCATAACTAAAATCGTGCCAAATTCCTTGGCCGCTTTGGCAATCGCAGTGCAATTGGCTTCGCTGCCCTTACGGGAAACTTCAAAGGAGGAATTGTTAATTTCGAGCGCCACACCGTATTCGGCAGCGGCGCGGGCAACAGCTTCAATATCAATTGGATAGGCTGGATTACCTGGATGAGTAATGATATCAACCTTGCCGCTCTTAATCGTATTAATCATGGCCTCTGTGTGAGTTGCTTTATCTGACGGAGGATAGACGGGTTCATGAAATCCTGCGAGCACAATATCGAGCTGCTTTAAATAATCACCAAAGAAATCAATCTCGCCGTCGATATTTTTGATATTAGCTTCGATACCCCGCAAAATCCCGACGCCATCAACCATACGTGGCAAAACTCTTAAATTCACAAAGTGCCAAAAATGCGGCGCATCGGCCATCGCAGGCCCATGATCTGTGGTGGCAAATAGGCGAATCCCCTTCTGCTTTGCCACCGCTAAGTAGTCATGAATCGTGCTATAAGCATGGCTCGACGCCACAGTATGGGTATGAGTGTCGACTTGGTACTGCATGGTTCACCTCAGTCAAATGATTCAATCAATTTAGAAAAACTGGCCACGATTTAGCTAAAGAGCGATAACAGTTCATCGGCGCTTCCTTGCCATGTGCCCTTGCCTTTACCTTCGAGAATACTGTCCGCCAGACTTTGCTTATGCTGCTGCATTTCTTGGATTTTCTCTTCTACTGTACCTTCAGCAATCAGCTTATAGACAAACACGGGCTTATCTTGGCCGATACGATGGGCTCTATCCGTAGCCTGTTTTTCCGCCGCCGGATTCCACCAGGGATCATAGTGGATCACAGTATCCGCCGCGGTGAGATTGAGCCCAGTTCCGCCCGCTTTTAAGCTGATTAAGAACACAGGCGTATCGCCCTCTTGGAACTTATCTATCTGCGCTTGGCGCAGGCGAGTTTGTCCTGTGAGTTTACTGTAATCGAGCCCCAGGTCCACCAACGCAGCTTCAATCAAGCTGAGCATGCTAGTGAACTGGCTGAAAATCAATATCTTACGCCCCTCTTGCACCATCTCGGGCAAGTTCTGTTTTAGCCAGTCTAACTTAGCATTATTCTTCACTTTCTGCGCTTGCTCTAACTTCACCAAGCGCGGATCACAGCAAGCTTGGCGTAGCTTAAGTAAGGCATCAAGAAACTCGATATGACTGCTACCAACGCCTTGAGTGGCAAATAAATCCCGCAGTTTTTTCTCCATCACCAGTCGAATACTCTCGTAGAGATTACGCTGATCTTTTTCTAACTCTAAACTCTGGTAAATTTCGGTTTTAGGGGGTAATTCACCGACCACTTCATCTTTGGTTCGACGCAACACAAAAGGCGCAATCCGCTGACTCAAGATTTGCGCTTGCTCCATATCGCCATAACGTTCGATTTTGTGCCTAAAGGATTTGTTAAAGAAGGCATTCGTGCCGAGTAATCCTGGCAAACTAAAATCCATCAAGGACTTAAGTTCGCCTAAGTGATTTTCAAGCGGCGTACCCGACAGGCACAATCTAAACGGCGCTTTAAGATCTTTAATCACTTGAGTCACTTTCGCCTGCGCATTTTTTATCTGCTGCGCTTCATCCAGCACGATATGTTCAAACACCTGCCGTTGATAATAGTCACTGTCGCGCACAATCAGCGGATAGGTCGTCACCACAATATCAAACTCATTTAAGCGTTCGAGCAAAGGCTTGCGTAAAGCACCATGAATAACGACTAGCTTTAACGATGGCGCAAATTTCGCGGCTTCTTTCGCCCAATTACCCACCAAGCTCGTTGGGCAAATAATTAAACTCGGTGAACAACTTGCCACCGTGGATTTTAGTTCTTGCTGCTTAAGTAAAAAAGCCAAGGTTTGAATGGTTTTACCCAGCCCCATATCATCGGCCAAAATACCGCCAAGCTGATATTCCTTTAAGAAACAGAGCCAATTTAAGCCTTGCTGTTGATACTGGCGTAACTCAGCATTTAAGTTGTCTGGGACTGTGACCTCTAACACACCGTTAAAATTTTCGAGCTTAGTCGCTAAACTGCGCACTCGTTCACCATTAAGCAAACGAATATCAATGTCGGCAAAATCATTTAATAGGTGGGCACGGTATTTAGGCAAAGACACGCTGTTGCCTTTGTGGCTATCGAACAGTTCTAAAATAATGCTGATCAGCGGCTTAATCACGCTGGCTTTGACTTTTAACCAATCACCATTTGGGCTTGGTAACAGCAGTTCTGCATCATCGGCGGGCTCACCGTACTGCTTAAGCCAAGTGGCAATTAAAGGCAACATAGGCACTATTTGACCATCAATGTCAGCATTCAGTGACAGAGAAAACCAGCCCTCTTGCGTATCATCCAGCTCAATCGCCAGCGGAGTATCAATGACATTTAAGCTGAAATTGTCGGCAAAATGTACTTGGTAACCTAAAGCCTCTAGCGCCGGGATTTCCTGTTGAATAAAGTGCAACCAAGCATCAATCGTTTCAGGCAGTGAACCTAACCCCCAAATACTGACATAGCTGCCACTGTTAGGGATAAAAGAAGGCGCAAGCTCCACCAGTTCCAATGCCATCAAACGATTAATCGCATCCATTTCCGCATCGAGTTGACGCGCGACTTGATAGGTTTTGCCTTGATGAGTGACTAAGGACAAGGGCTCGTCGGGATATTGGCCGCCGAGCACCACATCTTGATAGACAAATTCCAGCAGCACTAATGGCTGCGCCATAGCAAACTCAGGTAAATCCTGCGAGGTTAAGGTCAACCTAACTTGAAGCGGCACTTGCAGCTCGACAAAATCAATCAAAGCAGGCGTAGGTACCGTTTTCGCCGAAAAATGCTTAATCAGTTTGTGGCTCACCAGTTCAATCTGAGAGCTAGGCACTGGCGGCATCTGACTGAGTAATAACAGCTTTTCAACACTGATCTCTGTGTCTAATGCGCCCACTTTAAAATAATCTAAATCAATATAAGTCGGTGGCTCACAGGGGATAAGCTCCCAATTGTCTTTATTGGGCAGCATTAACTGCATTTGTTTATGCTCGGCATCCTTATCTAACCAAATGAATTCAGGCTTGCTCGCTTCACCTCGGGTGAGCGGTAAACGGCTCTCCTCCCAAAAACACCGCCCAGTGACGAGCATTTTTTCCAGTGCCATGGCACCTAACTGAGCTTTAAGATACAGACGCGAGGCACCATGGCGACGGGTTGACATGATGAGATTGATGATGAGCACGTCTTCAGCGCCAATCCAAGCGGGCATGTAATATTGCACGTCGGATAAAGCGATTTTCGAGCCTTTGTTATAGCCACCATTCTTCGCCAACTTGCCTTTTCTTAGCTCAAGAAAGACACCGTTATCATCTTTAGATAACACGTACAGCACGCGATCGTCGTAGAGTAGATCAACATTTGAAACCGTGAGATCATCACTTTCGTCTAGCAGATGTAACCACTGAGCAATACGTTGATCTTCAACGGTTCTATCACTCAGTAAACTGTAAAGTACGGCAGCAATATGTTTGCAATGCCCAGTGGCGGGACATGAACAGAAGCCATTCATGATCAACTTATGGTTCATGCTGACAAGGCGAATATCCTGCCGATAGGGCTGGGATTCCGTCCCCATGACACGACCTTCAATATGACGAAAATCGGCGTTCGCTTTGGCGCTCAACACCCGTCCCTTCATCACATAATCACGGGCACGCATTAAGGTTGGCGGCGTGAATAATGACTCAATCGTGGTTCGAGTCAATTGGATAGGATCTTGGGGGGACAAGCGATTCATGTAAAAACCTTGAAACTAAAAATATCAACTCCGAGCAATAGCAAGCCATTGCCGCGCGACATTTATCAATAAGTTGTGTGGGATTGTATTGAAAGCCTTGGCCGAAAGCCAGAATGATAGCCTCTATCGATAAACCCACCCAGCCTGCAAAATAAGAGAACACACTTATTCGCAGACAGGGTATGGGCTTTATCGAGAGAAAAGTAATTGATAAATATCAATTATTATCAATGAGTGAGCGTTAACTGCTACAACCAAATGCTAAACTTGCGCTTTAGCGTCTGTGGCTTTGGCCTCAGCATTTTTTGTATCAGCACTTTTTTTATCAGCAATGTAGCGATCGACTAATGTTTCTAAGATATCCAAAGGAACTGCACCATTCTTCAGAACTACATCGTGGAAATCCCTGAGATCGAACTTATCACCTAAGGCCAACTTGGCTTTTTCGCGCAGTTCGAGAATTTTCATCATACCGACTTTATAAGCCGTCGCTTGACCTGGCATAACGATATAACGCTCAATCTCAGCCGTGATATCGCGATCGGACATGCCAGTATTTTTCTTCATATAGTCAATCGCTTGCTCGCGAGTCCAACGACTATGATGAATACCCGTATCCACCACTAGACGCACAGCGCGGAACAACTCAGCCTGCAGACGACCGATATTATCAAAGGGATCCTTTTGAAAACCGAGCTCCCACGCCAAACGTTCGCTATATAAAGCCCAACCTTCAATGTACGCCGTAAAAGGCGCCATCTTACGAATCAGTGGCATACCTTCTAACTCCATCGCCACTGCAATTTGGAAATGATGCCCAGGGATCCCCTCGTGGTAGGCTAAAGTGCGCATACCGTATTTAGGCGTGGCCTTGATGTCATATAAATTTGCATAGAAACGCCCTGGACGGCTACCGTCAATCGCGGGCTGCTGATAATAGGCACCCGGTGCCGTTTTCTCTTTAAACTCAGGAATTCGCACCACTTCCATGCCCGCTTCGGGTCGAATACGGAAGGCATCATCGAGTCCCGCATTCACTTCATCAAGAATATGTTGATAATCAACCAAGATTTGCGCCCTACCCGCATCGCTATCCTCGTAGTAAAATTTAGGATCGGCGGCTAATGCTTCAATCGCGACCGAGAAACCTTGGCTCACATCGTAACCTTCCGCGGCGAAGATAGTCATGATTTCACTTTGAATGCGATCCACCTCAGCGAGCCCTTTGGCATGGATTTCATCAGCAGTGTAATTGGTGGTCGTGAAGAACTTCAGCAATTGCTCATAGGCAAGGTTGCCATTTGGCAGCGCCCAATAACCATCATCCGTCCCAGCTTTGGCTTGTAGCTGGGTAAGGTAGTCGATAAATAATTGATACGCTGGATGCACGTAACCTTTAATGTCCGCTTCCGCCGCTGCCAATAACCGTGCTTGCTCATCGGCACTGATATCCGTGTCAGCCAATTTAGTTTTAAATGAACTGTAGAGAATATTGTCTTGAATCGGCGTCGCGACAAACTCATTCATCTCGGTCAGAACACGCTCAATCACGAACTTAGGCGGAATAATCCCTTTAGCTTCACGGATTTTTAAGCCTTCGAGAGTTTGCGAAAACTTAAGTTTCACCTTTTGTAAACGCGACAGATAGTTTTCTGCATCGCCCACAGAATGCACTTGGTGCTGCGCCTGCATAAAGCTGGGATACCCGTTTTGCACGCCAAACAACTGATTCAGCGGATAGTTATGGTAACGATACGGCTCAGAGATCAGCGCGAAATCGGCAAGATATAAGGCAATATCCTTGGAGATACGTTGATTTTCATCTAAATCCGCATCGGAATAGCTCAATAGGGTTTCACGCAGATCTCGCACTTGCGCGAAAGTCTTATCCATCGCCTCTGGACTATCGTCATCCAACTCGGCGTTATGGCCTGTAATCCCTAACGATTCCAAGAATCCCAATGAAGTCAAGGTCTCTGGGCTTTCGAAAGCCATCTTGACCACACTTCGATCTAGAAATGCGCGAAAGAAAAACGGCTTTTTCGCAAACCATTCATGGGCGGCCAGCGCCACTAATAACAGCACTAAGACTAAGCTGCCGAGTCCAATCCGTTTTAGTACTGTTTTCAACGTCATTCTCCATTCTTATTATATTCAATCTAAAGTTATCGCCCTGAATCCATAGCTCAAGCACGTTTTTATTGAATGACGAGAATACCATTAACCACAAATAAGCAACAATTCAATAACGTAACGAATCATGACAGAATCCTTACCTAAGCATACAAGCCCGCATTTAAACCTCATGGAACGGATTAAAAGGTTAATCGCAAGTCAGTCGTGGCAAACATAAAAAAACTTTTACACTAGATAACAATCAAACATAAAACCTATTGCTTTGAATATTAAGAGTTATATCTAATTCCGCACTCAATAAGTCGCAAAAAAGCAGTTTCAATATGAGAAGTATTTAAAAATAAAACTATACAAACCCCTAGAGTATGTTAATCTGCACTCCGGCCTGTGATTCAGACCTATTTATAAGCAATATTATGTATTTGAAAACCTTCGCTACGCCTGTAATATTTTTTTTGCTGTCATGAAGCTTTCCACTCATAACTTATCATCAATGTAAATAATTCTATTTCTGGCTAACATACCGCATAATTGCGAATTATTTGTTTGAAAATTTTGGAGACATTCATGTCTAAAACTACTGGTGTAGTTAAATGGTTTAACGAAGATAAAGGTTTTGGTTTTATTTCTCCTGACAATGGTGGCGCTGACGCATTCGTTCATTTCCGCGCAATCGTTTCAGAAGGCTTTAAAACTCTTGCTGAAGGTCAAAAGGTTTCTTTTGACATCGAACAAGGCCAAAAAGGTCCTCAAGCTGCGAACGTAGTTATTCTGTAATTAGACTTTGTCTAATTTAAGTTAACAAGTTCCAGACAAAAATGCCGACACTATGTCGGCATTTTTATATCTGCATTTTCATCCATCTCAAAAGAGTGAACCTCAGGCCTTTAGCCATGTAGGAGCTTAGCCTCAGCTTTCTCAAGTCGTCGTGGCTTACCCACTATCAGTAAGATATCCCCTGCACGAAAAACCCAGTCCTGCTCAGGATGTTCCACTTCAGCGCCATTGCGACGAATCGCCCTTAGCTCTACTTTCAGTGTTTCCCACAGGATATCGGCAACGGTTTTACCAATCGCATCAGCCCCACGCGGTAATGCCACCGCATGCAATGACTCTAAAGTAAAATCAGTTTCTGTGCCGGAAAAGAAGCCGTGTAAAAATTGATAATGATTGCGCCGCTCAGATTCTAGCCGTTTTAGGATCCGTGCCAATGGCACACCACATTGGTGTAATACCTGCGATACTAACATCAAGCTCCCCTCTAAAGACTCAGGGATCACTTGATTAGCTCCCGCCTTTTTAAGCAAGTCTAGATCGCTGTCGTCTTTAGTTCTAACTAAAATTTTAGCCTCTGGTGCCAATAACTTACATAAAGGTAAGACTTCTTCTAAACTACGTGACTCACAAAAAGTGATAACGATCATCTTAGCCTGTTTAACGCCCATTTGTTTTAAAATTGCCCGTTTACACACATCACCGAAATAAATAGGTTCGCCAGCACGACGCGCTTCAGTGACGCGCGTTGGATCGAGATCCAATACCAGATAAGGTACAGCTTCAGTTTTTAAAAAACGGGCAATGGTTTGTCCTACTCGGCCGTAACCAAAAATCATCACCAGCTCATGATCATCCATCATCAATGGCACAGCTTCATCCACATGCTTTGCCTGACGGATCCCCAGCGCCCATTTAGCAATATCCACACTATGACGAACTAACCAAGGAGCTATTGCCATGGAAAGCACGGCGACCATGACTAATATGGTACTGATCTCATTATTTAAAAGTTGATAGTTGACCGCTAAAGCCAATACCACAAAACTGAACTCCCCCACTTGGGCTAAGCTCATAGCCGTACTCATCGCAATTCGAAAAGGCTCGCCTACTAATCTTAAAATGCCATGAATGATCAGCGCCTTACCTAGCACAACCGCCACTAAGATCAGCAGTATCTGCCACCAGAAACGCATCACTAAGGTAAAGTCCAGCATCATGCCAATGGAGATGAAAAACAGCCCCATCAATAGATCACGAAACGGTCGTATATCCGCCTCAAGTTGGCGGCGGTACTGGCTTTCTCCCAGCAGCATACCCGCCATAAATGCCCCCAGCGCCATAGATAATCCTAGCCACTGAGTAAAAGCCCCAGTGACAAGCGCAACGACTAAGGTCGATAATACAAACAGCTCATTGGAGCGAGAACGCGCAACCTCATCAAATATCCGCGGCAGTGCCCACTTACCAAACGCCATTAAGAGGAAAAAAGCCAATATGCCTTTGAGCAAGGCAAAGGCGATGTCCGCGACCATCAAAGGTTCGCCGCCATTGGCCAGTAATGGCAATAGGATCAACAACGGCACAACCGCTAAATCTTGGAACAAAAGCACGCTGACGGAGAGTTCGCCATGGCGGCGCCTCAGCCATCCCTGTTCATTGAGTAATTTAAGGACTATAGCAGTAGATGACAACGCGATGGCTGCACCGATAACCAAGGCTTCAACCCAATTCAGGCCGCACAATAGGGCAACACCCATGGTCAACAGGGTCGTGATCACCATCTGCGCACTGCCTAAGCCAAATACAGTTCGGCGCATGGCCCACAGCCGCGGCACAGAGAACTCTAAGCCTAAGGTAAACATCAGCAGCACAACGCCAAGCTCGGCGACAGATTGCATTTGATGCTGGGTAAACCAATGAAAACCACTCGGGCCACTCACAACTCCTGTGAGTAAATAAGCCAGAATTGCGGGTAGGCCCAAACGACGCAGCACAGCAATGGCCACAATGGCAATCACGAGCATAAGTAATACTTGGATTAAAAAGCTATGTTCCATTGGGGGCTATGACTCCTGTCAAAATGCTGACGTGTCAAAAAATCTAACGCTGAGTTTTAAGCTTAACTGAATGACTAACAAAGACAAATTTTATTAACAAATATTGCGGCACGGTATTTGCTTAGACTAGGTTAGAGATGTATCGCACTAACATTTGCTGGAGTGATGATTATGGACTTTGGCCTAGCGACCGAGCTGTATCCCGACGAATATCGCTATCAAACAGAACATTATAGTCCCAATGATAATCCATTGGACTTGATACAAGTGATCCAACAACTGCATGCCAGTTTAGATCCTAGGACAGTCTTTGCCTGCTATGGCAAAGTGCTGGGACAACACTTGCCGATCCAAGGCGTGCGCTTAACCTATGGAGAGCACAAATTCAGCTGGGGCAAACGTTATGGTATCAGCGTCAAACGACAGCTCATGTGTGCAGGAATGCCATTAACGATTCAGTACCAACTGGTGACGCCATTTACGCCATCACAAACCTCAAACTTACAGGATATTGAACCGCTGTTATTGCAACCTTTATTAAATGCGTTGCAATATCAAGAAATGTCGATGCAAGCTATGTTTGACTCACTCACTGGCTTAGGCAATCGCCATTATTACAGTCAGAGTCTCAGCAATGCGACCGCAAGAGCCCATCGAAAACAAGGAGCCGTCGCTCTCATAGTGCTCGATCTTGATAACTTTAAACAACTTAATGATAAATTCGGCCATAAATGTGGTGACTATATTCTGAAGGAATTTGGTGACATCATTCGTGCAACCATACGCAATACAGATCAAGCCTTCCGGATTGGTGGTGATGAATTCGTCATTATTGTCCAAGGCAATATTCATGCGGCTGGCTTGTTATGTGAACGGATTGTCTCGGTAATCAATCAGCACAGTAGTTTCAATCAATTTGGGGTGAGCTGTAGTTTAGGGGCGGCAGAATCACACGATACCATTGAAACCGAACAACTTTATGAACTTGCCGATAAGGCGCTTTATCAAGCCAAAGCCGCCGGACGTAACTGCTATAAACTCAGCCAAAATCAATTAGTTTAACACGCGCAGGGATGCCAAATGAAATGCGATAACTCACTCGCAGCGCGTACCCCATAAAGGTCTAAATCAAACTGACGCGCTGCGTTCCACTCTCCTCTCGCTTTCCTAGAACACACCAATATTCCAAGATTAACTCTCGACTAGAATTCCTTTGCTCCCTCAACAAACACCTGTAAACCAAGTCCATTCGACTCAACAATAAAGCCCTTTTCAACCCACAGCCCAATTGCCATCACCAGTTGCTCGCCATAAAACACAAACCCCACCTTTTCGCGTACCCAAGGCGGAATGGCAAACTCTTGCCACAGTTTCTTTAATTCTCGCCCCTTACCCCGAGAATACGGGTGGCAGCGAAATTGTCCCGCTAGTTGATAACGCACACTGACCACTTCATCAGGCCAAGGTAAGCGGACTCTGGGACCTTGTTTTGTCACTATCAGCCTAATCTGCTCACCATTCGCTAAGCCCGCAGGCGACACGACTAATTCGGTACTATCTCCCTGTAATAAAGAAATAAAGTCATGCTGTGGCAAGGTCCAACTCACAGGCTGAGTGTGACGTTTGTAAGTTTGATACTTGAATAAATAGACTTGATTAGCAAAGCGGCGGATTTCACACTCACCCACTCGAATATGCACTTTAGCATCGTCTTTCGCGTTAAGAAGCTGAGTGATGATTTGCTTAAGCTGCACCTTTGAGGGCAAAGCAAAACCTTGGGATTCAATAAAGCCACGTAAGAGTAACGCTTGCCAGTCGGCTGACTGTTCAGCAAAACCATCGAGCTTGAATACATTTTGAGTATGGTAAGGCGCTTGGGTTAACCATAAAGGTAAACGTTCACTCACCTGTAAATCCAGCGTCGCCTGTTGTTCGGCGCACAATGCCGCACTTCGACTCGCAGTTGTCGCAATACTCGGCCAACGCGCTTTTAAGCGGGGAATAATTTCTAAGCGTAAAAAATTTCGATCGTACTTATCGTCTTGATTACTTTCATCTTCAATATGCACTAAGCCCTGCTGTTTTGCGTAGGCTTCAATCTGCTCACGGCTGATATCCAATAACGGCCGCAATTGTTTGCCTTGTGCTAATGCTTGTACTTGCCCCATGGCCGCCAGCCCTTTCGGGCCTTGACCACGTTTCAGCGCCAATAAAATAGTCTCAAGCTGATCGTCTTCATGGTGAGCTGTCAGCAACACATCATTGGCACTTAAATGCCGCTCAATCGCCTGATAACGCACTTTGCGCGCTTCAGCTTCAAGGCTCAATCTTGGCCCACGATTAACCGTGACTCGCTCAACCGTCACGGGCAGGTCGTAATGCTGGCCCCGCTCAAGGCAATGCTGTGCCCAAGCCTCAGCGTTATCACTTAGGCCATGGTGTACATACACTAGCTGATAATTAAACTCCGGATGTGTCCGTGCAAACTGGCTTAAACCAAAGGCCAAGACTTCAGAATCAACCCCACCACTGTAAGCCAGTACTAACTTGCTGTCAGGCGCTAAGGATTGCGCAGCCAAAAAATCACAGATATGCGCGCTGAGATCGCCAGCAGTCAATGCTTCGTCACGCTTAGCCGACATAAGTTAACTTCATCTGTTTACACCTAAGACATTCGCCAACATTAGAATAAAATTCTCACCTTGTTTGGCCCGAGTAACGATTCGAGCGAGAGCATCAAGTCATCGGTCGGATTCACTCGCCAAGCATCGGCTAACCTAAACTGACCTTTGGCTTGAGCTTGAGTGTAATTGATCACCACAGGCACAGCACCGTTACGCCACGGGCTTAGGGCTTGCTCGAAAGTGTCTAACGCCGATGGCGTTAACTCGCTGCCATCCATATCAATTTCCAGCGCCTTGGCAAAGTGGCTGCGCGCCTCACTGATATCAATGATGTTACGCGCCGTCATGCGGTTGCCGCCGGCAAAATCATCGTAACTCACCTCACCTTCACAAATGAGGATGCGGTCTTTCTCCAGCAGATGATTAAATTTTTCAAAGGCTTCGGTAAACAACATGATTTCAAGACGTGCGCTCTTATCATCGAGTGTCAACAGGCCCATTTTCGAGCCGCGCTTGGTCAGCATCACTCGCGTTGCCACCACTAACCCCGCAGCCTTAGCGGTTTTACCCCGTTCGGTGGGATGCACATCTTTCAAACGACCGGACGTGTAATGCTTAAGCTCTTTTAAATATTGATTGATCGGATGACCAGTCAAATACAAGCCTAAGGTTTCGCGCTCGCCTTCGAGCCAAATTTTATCTGGCCATGGGGTACATTCGACAAACTGCTGCTTACTGTCTTCGGGTTCACTGTTGAGCAAACCAAACATATCGTGTTGGCCAATCGCCTCGGCTTTGGCATGTTGATCAGCAGCCCGAATCGCTTCGGGCAAGGTTGCCATCATAGACGCACGATGCGGCCCTAGAGTATCGAGTGCGCCCGCGCAGATCAGCTTTTCAATCACGCGCTTATTGAGCTTTTTCAAATCGATACGGGCACAGAAATCGAATAAATCCACGAAGGGGCCATCTTTACGCGCCTCTAAAATCGATTCAACTGGACCTTCACCCACGCCTTTAATGGCGCCAATGCCATAAACAATGCGCAAATCATCATCGACGGTAAATTTGAACAAGCCTTTGTTCACATCCGGAGGAATGAGCGGTAATCCCATACGCTCGCATTCATCGACCAAAGTCACAATTTTATCTGTGTTGTCCATATCGGCCGACATTACCGCCGCCATAAACTGCGAAGGATAATGGGTTTTTAGCCATAAGGTCTGATAAGACACAAGCGCATAGGCGGCTGAGTGAGATTTGTTAAAACCGTAGCCGGCGAACTTTTCCACTAAGTCGAAGATCTTCATCGACAAGTCGCCGTCGACGCCGTTATTGATTGCGCCCTCTTTAAAGATACTGCGCTGCTTGGCCATCTCTTCGGGCTTTTTCTTACCCATAGCACGGCGCAACATGTCGGCGCCGCCAAGGGTGTAACCCGATAACACCTGTGCAATCTGCATCACTTGCTCTTGATACAGAATAATACCGTAGGTCGGCGATAGCAGTTCTTTTAGTGATTCATGCTGGTACTGTGAATCGGGATAAGACACTTCTTCGCGCCCATGCTTACGCTCGATGAAGTTATCTACCATGCCCGATTGCAAAGGCCCAGGGCGGAACAATGCCACCAGTGCGATCATGTCTTCAAAACAGTCGGGCTGCAGACGCTTAATCAAATCCTTCATACCGCGGGATTCCAGCTGGAATACCGCTGTGGTTTCATATTTTTGCAACAAGCGGAAAGATGCCGCATCCGTTAACGGAATCGCTTCGATGCGCACCGGTGGGCGACCATTTTTGACCTCGACCTTATTCACCATCTCCAGTGCCCAGTCGATGATTGTCAAAGTACGTAAACCCAAAAAGTCGAATTTAACCAGCCCTGCGGTTTCGACGTCGTTTTTATCGAACTGTGTTACTGGGTTTTTACCTTCTGCGTCGCAATAGAGCGGCGCAAAATCGGTAATTTTTGTCGGTGCAATCACCACACCACCCGCGTGTTTGCCCGCGTTACGCGTCACACCTTCGAGCTTGCGGCACATGTCAATCAGATCTTTTACGTCTTCATCGGCATCATAAGATTCTTGCAGGGCTGGCTCGACCTCAAACGCTTTTGCCAGGGTCATCCCAGGTTCTGGTGGAATGAGTTTAGAAATTCGGTCAACGAAGCCATAGGGATGACCCAGCACACGGCCAACATCGCGAATAACCGCTTTTGCCGCCATAGTCCCGAAAGTGATGATTTGCGATACCGCTTCGCGACCGTACAATTCGGCCACATGGTCGATCACTTCATCACGTCTATCCATGCAAAAGTCGACGTCAAAGTCGGGCATAGAAACCCGCTCAGGGTTGAGGAATCGCTCGAACAGTAAGTCAAATTCCAATGGGTCTAAGTCGGTAATCTTAAGCGCATAGGCCACGAGTGAACCCGCGCCCGAGCCACGACCAGGCCCTACTGGAATACCGTTATCTTTACCCCATTGGATGAACTCCATTACGATCAAGAAGTAACCGGGGAACCCCATCTGGTTGATCACTTTAAGTTCAATGTCGAGGCGCTCATCGTATTCGCCGCGTTTCTCGGCGCGCACCTCAGGATCAGGGAACAAAAACTCGAGCCGCTCTTCAAGGCCCTGCTTCGAACAATCAACCAGAAAGTCTTCGATGGACATATCACCCGTCGGGAAGTTGGGCAGGAAATATTCGTACAAACGGATCGTTACATTACAGCGTTTAGCGATTTCGACACTGTTCGCCAACGCCGCAGGAATGTCGGCGAATAGTTCACACATTTCCTCTTCGCTACGCAAATACTGCTGTTCACTGTATTTTTTAGGTCGGCGAGGATCGGCAAGGGTAAAGCCATCGTGAATTGCCACCCGAATTTCGTGGGCATCAAAATCTTCGGGTTTAAGAAACACCACCTGATTAGTAGCCACCACAGGGATGCCCTTCTCCTGCGCTAAGGCCACAGCCATATGCAGATAACGCTCTTCATCGGGGCGACCTGTGCGGATAAGTTCGAGGAAATAACGGTCAGTGAAATGAGTCTGATAAAAGTCGCATAAAGATTCGACTTGTGTGCCATTGCCCTTGAGCAGTGCCTTACCCAGATCGCCTTCTTTGGCGCCCGATAACAGCAAAATGCCTTCGTTATAAGTGAGTAACCACTCTTGGTCTATCACTACACGGCCGGCCACTTGGCCACGCAAATAGGCTTGACTGATGATTTGGGTCAGATTCTGATAACCGACATTGTTCATCGCAATGATGGTTAAGGCGCATAATTCACCTTCAAATCCAGGCACTTGCATCCAAAAATCGGCACCAATAATCGGCTTGATCCCCGCACCATGGCAACCACTGTAAAACTTCACCAAACCACAAAAGTTATTTTGGTCAGTCAAGGCGACCGCGGCCATTCCCTGCGCTTCCACCTGCGCCAAAATAGGCTTGACCTTGGCCACGCCATCGGTCATAGAGAAGTCACTGTGGACACGAAGATGCACAAAACGAGGATCGGACATAATTAGGATTATCTTTGAATAGCAGGTTAACAATAACTAGAAAGCAGACTAACAAAGTCACGCAGCCAGAGCCAGTGACTTTGCTGGATAACGGGAACTTATACCCAAACAACCTGAAACTCGTATCTTCAGGTAGCTTGGGAGCACAGCTTACAGTCCCAGTAATGCCTTGACGGGTTTGAAACTTTTACGATATTGGTCAAATACCCCATGTTCGGCGATGGCCTCAAAATGCGCCTTAGTCGGATAGCCCTTATGCTTAGCAAAACCGTATTGCGGATAAGCAGCATCGAGCACATCCATCTCACGATCCCGCGTCACTTTGGCGATAATCGATGCGGCACTAATACTGGCAATTAAACCATCACCTTTAATGATGCAGTGACTGGTAAGCGAGACGCCATTATGGGCAACAAATGCCGGACTGCGATTGCCATCGACTAACACCAACGCAGGCGCAATCTTAAGCCCTGCAACCGCGCGCTGCATTGCCAACATAGTGGCATGCAAGATATTAAGCGTATCGATTTCAGCAGGACTTGCGCGGCCCACGTGATAACACAGGGCTTTTTCACAAATCTCATCAAACAAAGCTTCGCGGCGCTTCTCACTGAGTTTCTTGGAATCATTCAGACCACTTATGGGCTTGTTTGGATCTAAAATCACAGCCGCAGTCACTACATCGCCGACTAATGGCCCACGGCCGACTTCATCCACACCAGCAATTAATCCCGTCGAAAAGGCCAGCAAATCGGCGTCGGTTAAACTTTTAAAAGTTGCCACTAGTTAGCCTCCAGCGATTTAGCATGACTTGGTTTAGGCTCAACCAGTGCCATTACCGCTTCAGCGGCTTTTAAGCTCGCATCACGGCGTAACACTTGGTGCAGGGCATCAAACTCAGCTTTGAGCGGCGTAAAATCTCGATTTAACTCGACTGTGACCGCCGCAGCTATTTTCTCTGGCGTGCAATCTTCTTGAATGAGCTCAGGGACGAGATCTTTTCCAGCCAGTAGATTCGGTAAAGAAAAACGCTCGACCTGCATCATGCGCTTAGCAATCCAATAGGTCATAGGGCTAACACGATAAGCCACCACCATTGGACGCTTGACCAACATGGCTTCTAACGTCGCGGTGCCAGATGCTAATAAAATGCCATCGGCAGCCGCCATGACTTCGCGCGACTGGCCTTCGACCATATGAATTTCGAGATCCGGTGCAAAATCCTTCAGCGCTTGCTCAAATTGCTCACGGCGTTTTTGATTTACCAGTGGCGTCACAAAACGTATATCAGGGAAGTTCTGTTTAATCAGTAAAGCCGCCTTCACGAAAGGCTCGGCCAATTGCTTTAACTCGCCACCACGGGATCCCGGTAGAATCGCTAAATATTCTGCATCGGCATCGAGTTCAAGTAACTGACGCGCCGCCGCTTTATCGCTTCGCAACGGAATATCATCCGCTAAGGTATGACCCACAAAGGTGCAAGGTACTTGATGCTTGTCATAAAAAGCTTTCTCAAATGGCAATAGCGACAACACCATATGGGTCGCCTTCGCGATTTTGAATATACGTTTTGGGCGCCATGCCCACACTGATGGGCTCACATAATGGACGGTTTTAATACCGCGCGCTTTGAGTTTAAGCTCGAGGCCTATATTAAAATCCGGTGCATCTATGCCAATAAAACAATCGGGCTTAAGCGCGGTGATCTCTCTAATCAAGGATGACCGCACTTTTAATAAGCGAGGTAGACGGGATAACACTTCAACGATTCCCATCACTGCGAGTTCTTCCATCGCAAACAGGGATTTGAAGCCTAGGGCTTCCATGCGGGGTCCACCGATACCGACAAAACGCGCATCGGGATGGGTCTTTTGCAGCGCAGCCATTAAACCTGCACCTAAAATATCGCCTGAGAGTTCTCCGGCAACCATGGCAAACACTAATGGAGTTTTATTGCTCATAAACCAATCACGTCTCATGAATTAATGGCATTAGATGAAGAGGTAAACCGCACCTAAAATGCATCGTTCCAAGCCTACACTTATGTTAAGTTAATGATTCAATTAATGACTAAGCTCATTTATGGTCGAATGCATTGATGAATAAACGCATTTTTAACGGCTACGTCTACCACAAAAAAGGCTTAAACCAATAATACAAAAGGGCATATAAATGCCCTTTTGTTGTCATGTGGTCATCAAGTTAGCGAATAATGCCGCGACTCGATGACTTTACAAACTCAAGCAGTAATTTGACTTGCTCATCGTTCTGCGCATCTTCAGCTAATGCTTCAATCGCTTCTTCTACCGTTAAGCTGCTACGGTATAAGGTCTTATAAGCACGACGCACGGCTAACTGGCTTTCTTTAGAAAAACCGCGACGCTTCATACCTTCGCTGTTTAAGCCGCGAGGCACTGTAGGTTGACCCGCTGCCATCACAAAGGGAGGCACATCCTGCAAAACTAAAGAACAACCAGCAGTAAATGCATGGGCACCAATATGCACAAACTGATGCACACCTGTCATACCGCCTAAAATCGCCCAGTCACCGACATGCACGTGACCTGCAATAGATGCGTTATTCGCCATGATGACATTATCGCCGACCACACAGTCATGGGCGATATGCACATAGTTCATAAACAGGTTATTCGACCCAATACGGGTTTCACTGTTATCTTGAACCGTACCGCGGTGAATGGTCACGTTTTCACGGATGACGTTATTGTCGCCAATGATCAGTCGTGTCGGCTCACCAGCGTACTTTTTGTCTTGGCATTCTTCACCAACGGAGGCGAATTGAAAAATACGATTCCCTTTGCCGATAATCGTTGGACCTTTGACCACCACATGGGAACTCAACCAACAATCATCACCAATTTCGACGCCCGCACCGATATAGGTCCAAGGGCCAATAGTGACGTTATTGCCAATTTTTGCATCGGGATGCACAAACGCTAATGTATCTATCACTGACTAATCTCTCTGCGGGCACACATGATTTCAGCGGAACAAACCACTTCACCATCCACTTTGGCCTCACCGTAGAAAACGCCAATCCCGCGGCGCTCTTTAATCATTTTGACATCAAAATGAATTTGATCTCCTGGCTCAACCACACGTCTAAAACGCGCATTATCGATACCAGCAAAGTAATACAACACACCTGGTGGTGGTACGTCACTACTCATCGTTTTAAAGGCTAACAGGCCAGTTGCCTGTGCCATCGCTTCTAAAATAAGCACACCTGGCATCACAGGTTGTATCGGGAAATGTCCCTGAAAAAATGGCTCATTTATTGAAACGTTTTTGATCGCCTGCAGACTAACACCAGGAGTGTAATCAAGCACACGATCGATCAATAGGAATGGATATCTATGGGGTAGATATTTAAGTATTTCTTTAATATCCATAGTGTTCATTTGATTAGACACGAACCGAGTTCCTCAAATTGCCTTGGGGCAATTAATCTGGTGTTTTTAAATTTTTTTCCAACGTTTTAACACGCTGGAACAGTTCATCTAACTGACGGAAACGAACTGTATTTTTACGCCAAAGTTTATTGTCCATTGCCACGGTGGCAGAAGAGTATAAGCCAGGCTCACGCATATTAGTGGTGATATTGGTAGCACCAGACACATGCACACCATCGGCTATGCTCAAATGACCTGCGATGGCACAGCTACCGCCAATAATACAATATTTACCAATAGTGACACTGCCTGCGACAGTAGTACTGCCTGCAATAGCAGTATTTTCGCCGATTATATCGTTATGGGCAATTTGTACTTGGTTATCAATAATCACACCGTCGTGGATCTCTGTATGGCCTAATGCCCCACGATCTACCGTTGAATTAGCACCAATCTCAACCCGATCGCCAATACGCACGCCACCTGTCTGCGGAATTTTAATCCACTGACCACGTTCGTTAGCATAACCAAAACCATCTGAGCCTAATACGGCACCCGAATGGATAATACAATCCTGTCCTAAATGCACATCGTGATAGACGGTGACATTAGCCCACAAACGTGTTTTTGAGCCAATAACCACATCTTGTCCCAGCACAACACCGGCACCGATCTGCACATTTTCACCTAAAATGACGTTCGCACCAATCACAGCATTCGCGCCAATAGCGACACCTTCCCCTAAATGGGCTGAAGGATCAATTTGTGCCGAAGGATGGATACCCACCGCCGCTTTGGGTGTAGTGTCCAAATACTGAGCAACACGAGCAAAACCGACATATGGATCTTTTACAATTAACGCAGTACCTTGATAATCCTGCGCATCTTTAGCTGACAATAACACCGCACTCGCTTGAGTTGCCTCAAGCTGAGAGCGGTATTTACTGTTGGCTAAAAAAGAGATCTGACCCGCCTTGGCATTTTCTAAGGTCGCCACACTATTAATAATTAGCGTTTCGTCGCCTTGGATATCACCGTCTAATAACAGGCATAGCTCTTTTAAAGTCACACTATTCATCTATTACTTGCCTTTGCTTAAGGCTTCAACCACTTTGCCACTGATGTCAGCGTTAGGCTTAACATAAATGACAGCACCACGTTGTAATACCAAATCATATTGGTCTTTTTCAGCGATAGTGTTGATGGCTTTTTGCACTTTAACTAACAGTTTATTTTGCTCTTCACCTTGGCGACGACGTAGGTCTTCATCCAATGCTTTGCCTTTTAACTGATATTCAGATTTTAGCGATTCCATTTTACGAACCAGCTCAGTTTTTTGTGCATCGTTCATTAATGCACCATCACGTTGCTGCTTCTCCATCAGAGAACGCATTTCTTCTTGCATTTTTTGGACATCAGCTACGCGATCACCAAACTCTTTCTTCAGAGATTGGGAGATCTGTTCACGTTGTGGGAGCTGTTCAAACACAGCGCCCATATCCACTACGGCAATTTTCTCAGCATGTGCCACTAACGGCGCGCCTAACAAAACTAACGTCATCAGCGCGCAATTTACCATCTTGTTCAAAATAAACTCCTTGTTACCTTGTTATTGTCAGCAAAACTTGCCGAGTGTATGCCTTTTAAAAAGTTTTGCCAATATTGAAAGAGAAGATCTCCGTTTGGTCACCTTCATATTCTTTAAGCGGCCACGCCAAGCTGAACACCATAGGTCCCATAGGTGATAACCATTGCACACTCAAGCCCCAAGAGGCGCGCAGGCGAGCTGGATCACTATAGTCTTGTAACTTAGCAAACTCGTCCGCCGGAAGTGTTTGATATGACTCGTAATCAAACTCAGTATCCCAGACGTTACCCGCATCGACGAAGAAGCTAGTACGAACTGAGTTAGTGTAAGCCTCATCCAAAAATGGGGTTGGTACAATCAACTCCATACTTGCCGTTGCAAGGGCATTACCACCGATAGAGCGGCCAGAACTGACTTGGATACTATTAGGATCGCCAGGCAAGCTACAGCCATCGCCCGATGGATCCGGTGCACACGGTTCACTACCTCGATAGAGATAGAATGAACGAGGGCCTACAGAGTTAGACTTAAAGCCACGTAGCGAGCTACTACCACCTGAGTAATAGTTTTCCCAGAAAGGCAGAATTTGGTCATTATCATTAAATTGACCATAACCGTTACCATAACCTAATCGACCACGGGCCAAGAGCACAACGCTCTGACTGCGGTTAACAGGGAAATAGTAGTTAGTGTCAAAGTCTGTCTTAAAATACTGTAAATCAGACCCTGGCGAAGTCATTTTGCCGTTCAGACGCTGAGAAGAGCCGTCTGTTGGGAAAGTGCCACGGTTCAAGGTGCTACGATACCAGCCCAGGCTGAGTTCGAAGTTATCGAAACTTAAGTCCGCGTTTGGATCGTCATCACGATAGATGTTATAGAAACGCAGTGCCTGCTCATAAGCTGAGATCTCAGAGATCGTGTTGTGACGATAGCCAATACCACCATTGATACGGTTGTATTCGTTAATCGGGAAACCCGAGTTAAGTGCCACACCATACGAACTGTTTTTATAGCGTTCTAAGTTAGCTTCATTGGCGTCAAACTCACTCCAATAAACGCTCCCGCCTAAACTCACACCGTCTTTTGTCCAGTACGGATCGGTATAGGATAAGTTAACATTTTTAGAGTACTTGTTGGTGCTCAAGCTGATACCCGCTTGGTTACCTGTGCCTAAGAAGTTATTTTGCTGCACACCAAACTGCAAGCTCAGGCCTGATTCAGTACCATAACCGACACCCGCGTTGAATGAGCCCGACGGCTGCTCTTTCACTTTAACCGCAACATCGACTAAATCATCGGTACCAGGCACTTGAATGGTTTCAGTGTCAACGGTTTCGAAGAAGCCCAAACGGTTAAGACGCGCTTTAGATTGCTCCACTTGCGCTGAGTTTAACCAAGCTCCTTCCATCTGACGCAGCTCACGGCGCATCACTTCATCTTTCGTCACTGTGTTACCAGTGAAGTTAATCGCCCGTACGTAAACACGTTTACCCGGTTTAACATTGATGTTTAAGGTGACTTCTTTAGTCTTATCATCAATTTCAGGGTAGGTTTTCACTTCAGGGTAAGCATAACCGAAGCGGCCTAAATATTTGCTGTACATTTCTTCGGTGAAAGTTACATCACCGCCGTTGTACATATCACCCGCTTTGATTGGCAGAATTGATTTCATCAACTCTTCACGGCCCATCAAATCACCCGTCAGGTTTACTTCTTTAACTTTATATTTCTCACCTTCATCTACGTTGATGGTGATATATAAACCTTTACGGTCAGGCGTCATAGCCACTTGAGTCGAGGTGACTTCGAAGCGGATATAACCTTTATTGTGATAATAGGTTTTGATGGTCTCGAGATCGGCCTGCAGCTTTTGCTTCTGATAACGGCGTTCGCCGAACAGATCCCACCAAGCTACATAATCTTTAAGTTCCAGCATGCCAATCAACTCAGCATCGGTGAACTCATGATTACCGACCACGTTAATTTGGCGGATTTCGGCCGCTAAACCTTCGGTAAACTTAAATTTCAGCTCAACCCGATTACGGGGTAAGTTAATCACTTGGGCTTCCACTTTCGCGCCGTATTTACCCACGCCGTAGTAGAAATCCTGCAGACCCTTTTCAATACCGGTCAACATAGTGCGATCGAGCGACTCACCGACTTTAACGCCAGAACCGTCCAGACTTTCCTGTAACTGTTCGTCTTTAATGTCTTTGTTGCCATCGAATGTCACGGCACTAATAGTCGGACGCTCAGTGACTTTCACCACTAATACGCCGCCATCTCGGCTCACGGAGACATTTTCAAAGTTAGTCGATGCATACAAGCTTTTAATCGCTTGCTGGATTCTTAACTGGTCAACAGTGTCACCTACTTTTACTGGTAAGCTTAACAAGGCAGCACCGAGTGCAACTCGTTGCAAACCTTCAACTTGGATGTCGGTCACTTCAAACGGTTGGAAAGTATCAGCCAACACAGTCCCTGAAAACGACGCACCGACGAATAACATCGAGGCAAAAAGTTTATTCAATCTCATAGAGCACTTCTAATTATTAGTCTGTCCTTGCTCAGAGTCGGGCAAAATCATTGAAAAGCGCAACGCTCATCAACATCAGCAGTATTGCTGCCCCAAATCTGAATCCTATTTCCTGCACCTTTTCAGGTACAGGTTTACCAGTTATTACTTCAATAAAGTAATACAGCAGGTGTCCCCCATCGAGCACAGGTAAAGGCAGCAAGTTAATGATGCCTAAATTGACGCTGATGAGCGCGAGGAACCCGAGAAAATAGACCAAGCCATAGTTTGCACTACTGCCCGCACCCTGTGCGATCGAAATGGGTCCACTCAGGTTTTTCACCGACACATCGCCGGTAAATAATTTGCCAATCATCTTAAAGCTCACAGCAACAAGTTGCCATGTTTTATCCGCTGCTATGCCGAAAGAATCGATTGGTCCATATTCAAGTTGTAAACGCATATTGTCTGGCCATTGTGCTTGGGTTGGGCTCACCCCGAGCATACCTATCTCTTGGCCATCGGCATTTTTACTGCTTAAGGGTGTCACTGCCACATTAAACTGTTCGCCATTGCGACGCACAGTTAAACTCACAGGCACATTGGCAGAATGTTGAATAATGTCAACAAAAGCCTGCCAATCGGTATAATTTTTACCATTTATTGCGACTAAGGTGTCACCGACTTTTAGCTCACTATTCGCAGCGGCACTGTCAGGACTAATCGCAGCAATGGTGGGGACGATTTCGGGACGATAAATCCCTAACCCTAATGCCGTAATCGGGGATTCTTTTTCAGGATCAAAACGCCAATTACGCGTATCTAAGGTGTAAGACCGCGCACTAGAATCCAAACCTTGCAAACCATTCAATGGCGTTAGTGATACACTCAGACTTTCATCACCTATGTGGCCGACTAAAGCTAAATTCACTTCTTCCCAGTTACGCACAGCCTGACCGGAAATGGCCGTTATTTGCATTGGCTCTGTGATTTGAATTTGCGCAGCAGCAGTCCCGGGGGTCGTCGAAGTGATCACAGGCTTAAGTGATGGCACACCAATCAGATACATAAAATACAGGGCAACGATGGCAAAAATAAAGTTAGCAATTGGACCTGCGGCCACAATCGCAATACGTTGCCATACGGTTTTACGATTGAACGCTTGATCTTTTAATTCATCGGGAACGTCTTCAACACGCTCATCAAGCATTTTGACATAGCCGCCAAGGGGGATCATGGCTAACACATATTCAGTGCCGTCTTTACCAACACGGCGCCAAATAGCCTTACCAAAACCAATGGAGAAACGTTCGACTTTCACGCCACAACGTCGCGCGATATAGAAATGGCCGTATTCGTGGGCAGTAATTAACAGACCCAGTGCAACGATGAAAGAACCTAAGTTCCATAAAAAATCTAACATCCCACTCCTTACGTTATAAATTTCATCACTCAGCTATAGCTAAGCGATGCTTGCTAATGTCTCACGCGCATAGACGCGGGTTTGCGCATCTAAGGCTAAAATATCTTCTATGCTGCCCATAGGACGTTTAGGCACAGTGACTAAACAAGCCTCATTCACTTTTGCAATTTGCGTAAAACCAATTTGCCCCTGCAAGAATGCTTCAACAGCGACCTCATTGGCAGCGTTTAATACGGTTGTTGCCTCTTGACCTTGGGCACACGCCTCCATAGCCAAAGCCAAACAGGGGAAACGTTCAAAATCAGGTTCATAAAAGCTTAACTGTCCGACTTTGAAAAAATCTAAAGGTTCAACGCCCGAATGAATTCTTTGCGGATAAGCCATGCAATGGGCAATCGGTGTGCGCATATCAGGGTTACCCATTTGGGCGATAACCGAACCATCACGGTACTGCACCATAGAGTGGATCACGCTTTGCGGATGAATAACCACTTTAAGTTGCTCAGCCTGAGTGTTAAACAACCACCGCGCCTCAATGAACTCTAAGCCCTTATTCATCATAGTGGCGGAGTCGACAGAGATTTTAGGTCCCATGGACCAATTAGGGTGTTTACAGGCTTGGGCAGGCGTCATGGCCGCAAGTGTCGCAAGATCCGACCGCAGGAAAGGTCCGCCAGAACCGGTTAACAAAATATGGGATATACCCGACGCAGCTAAATCGCAACGGCCGAGGTTAGCCTGCACTTCTAGGGGTAAACATTGAAAGATAGCATTATGCTCACTGTCCACGGGCAAGAGCACAGCACCAGAGCGCTTAGTCGCCTCAATAAACAACTCACCCGACATGACTAAAGCTTCTTTATTGGCCAGTAATACTCGCTTTCCCGCCTTCACGGCTTCAAGGGTTGGTACTAGCCCTGCCGCCCCGACAATCGCTGCCATTACAGTATCCACTTCGGCAGCCGTCACTAAACCGAGTAAATCGTTCATGCCAGTAGTGACTTGGATATTGAGCGCAGCGGGTAAAACGGCGCGTAACTGTTTCGCAGCCTCTTCATCCACCATATGCGCGACTTTCGGTTTATGGGCTACACACAAAGCCAGCATCTTATCAACGCTCGCATTGGCCACCAATCCATAGATGCTATAAGCCAATGGATTAGCCGAAATCACGCTTAAGGTACTAGCACCAATTGAACCGGTAGCACCCAAAATCACCATATTTTGCATAGCGTTACATCCAGAATGCAATGTAGATCAGGGTAAACACCGGCAAGGCTGCAGTCAGGCTGTCGATGCGGTCGAGCACGCCGCCGTGACCGGGCAAAATAGTGCCAGAATCTTTAATACAGGCCGCACGCTTAAACATACTCTCAGATAAATCGCCCAGCGCTGACACTAAAGCAACAAATAAGGTCACTGCCACAACCAAACCCAGTTCTTGCTCTGGCGAATAATACATAACACCTGCAACCACGAGCATAGTCGTCACTAAACCACCAACTAGGCCTTCCAAGGTTTTAGCAGGGCTCACTGCAGGCATCAGTTTCGTTTTACCTATCGCTTTACCGACGAAGTAAGCCCCAGAATCTGCGGCCCACACAATCAACATCACTAACAGTACTAATACTGGGCCGTAATAGGGTGAAGTTTGTGAGCTAATAGATTTGAGTGCGATAAGAGCAACAAAGCAAGGCACTAAGGTTAACTGTCCAAACATGGACTTAAACATAGGATTCTTTTGCCAGAACTTAGCGCTTTTAGGATAAGTTACCACTAATAATAGTGATGCTAACCACCAGAATGCGCCAATATAGAGAATGGCCAAATAGATAGGATGTAATTGGTGGCTTAACCAAACTGCATCAATTGGCACGATCAGATTAATTGCCACCAATAAGATACCAACTGTGAAGGTAAAGCTCCACTGAGTGACATCACACTGATTATCGATAATTCTTCCCCATTCCTTTGCTGCAATAAGGAAGACGGCAACTAAGGCCCAGGCGAAGTAGCTGGCAGGGAGCAAAAATATCGCCCCCAAAACTAATGGAACTAACCAAATTGCTGTTATTATTCGTTGTTTTAGCAAAAAAAATCCCTCATGAGGTTTTACAATGCACGCATCTCATCAATCTGACTTCCAGTCAGACCAAAACGGCGCTGGCGACTTGCAAAAATGGCTATCGCTTCATGAAAAGCCTGTTCATCGAAATCAGGCCAAAGGGTGTCGGTAAACACCAATTCTGCATAGGCCGCCTGCCACAGCACAAAATTGCTGATGCGACAGTCCCCGCCCGTGCGGATCATTAAATCAACTTCACTCTGATTTTGCATGCACAAATGTGCACTTAAGGCTTCTTCGGTGAACTGACTGCTGGTCATTTCGCCAGTTTCGACCTTTTCCGCTAATTTTTGTGCTGCTTGAAGTATGTCCCAACGGCCACCATAGTTAGCCGCAACATTCAGAACCAAGCCAGTATTGCGAGATGTCTTCTCTTGGGCAGCAGCAATTTGCTTCTGTAATCGCGCCGAAAAGCGGCTGATATCGCCAATAATGTTGAGCTTAACCTGATTCTTATCCAGCAATTTAATTTCGCGCTGTAATACGGTAAAAAACAACTCCATCAGCAAGCTGACTTCTTTATCGGGTCTACGCCAATTCTCGCTAGAAAATGCGAATAAGGTTAGCGATTCAATGCCTAATTGGCTTGCCGTGCTTACGGCTCTTCTAACGGCCTTAACACCAGCCTTATGTCCCATCACTCGTGGTTTACCTTGGGTTTGTGCCCAACGCCCATTGCCATCCATGATAATAGCAACATGCTTAGGTAACGACTGTTTCACGAGTTCGGGTAATTGTCCCGGCAAGGTCGTTTGAGTGTATAAATCACTCTCACTCGTCCTAGGGTGCGGATCAAGTTCCACTGTGGATGACATCTAATACAGCCCTTTAAAATAGACAAACGCCGTGTAGTATACCCCTACACGGCGCATCAACTCTAGCTTATCGAACTGAGATTAGACTTCCATCAACTCAATTTCTTTGGCCGCTAAAATCTCATCGACCTTTTTAATGTGAGCATCGGTGAACTTTTGCACTTCTTCTTCACTGCGACGCACATCATCTTCAGTACAAGCTTTAGCTTTTTCAAGCTTTTTCACTTCAGAAATCGCATCACGACGCACGTTACGGATAGCAATACGACCGTTTTCAGCTTCGTTACGCACCACTTTGATGAAGTCTTTACGACGTTCTTCAGTCAGCGCGGGTAATGGAATACGTAATGTCGCGCCAGCTGACATAGGGTTCAGACCTAAATCAGAGCTCATAATAGCCTTTTCAACGGCTTGGATAGCACTACGGTCAAACACAGTCACAGACAGAGTGCGTGAATCTTCAACGCCCACGTTAGCCACTTGGTTTAGTGGCGTCATAGTGCCGTAGTAAGAGACTTGAATGGAATCCAGCAGGCTTGGGTGGGCACGACCGGTACGCACTTTTGCCATTTGGTTTTTAGTCGCGTCAACGCATTTACCCATACGCTCTTGCGCATCTTTCTTAATGTTCTCAATCACGTTAAATGTCCTTCTTGGTCATTAAATAACTTTTTTCGCTCTGATCAGCGTGCCTTCTTCTTCACCCATGATAACGCGGCGTAGAGCGCCAGGCTTGTTCATGTTGAAGACTAAAATAGGCATGTCGTGATCACGCGCCATAGTAAAGGCGGCTAAGTCCATTACTTTTAATTCTTTTTCCAGAATTTCCGCATAAGTCACTTCATCATACTTAACGGCGTCTGGGTTCTTCATTGGATCTTCGGAGTATACACCGTCGACTTTAGTGCCTTTCAATACGACTTCAGCTTCGATTTCAATGCCGCGTAAACAGGCCGCAGAATCGGTCGTGCAGAAAGGATTACCTGTACCGGCAGCAAAAATAACCACTCGGCCAGATTTTAGCAAGCTGATCGCTTCAGCCCAATTGTAATCATCACACACACCCTTTAACGGGATAGCTGACATCAGACGAGCATTAACATAGGCACGGTGCAGGGCGTCTCGCATTGCCAAGCCGTTCATAACCGTTGCCAGCATACCCATGTGATCGCCCACCACACGGTTCATGCCTGCTTTTGCTAGGCCTTCACCGCGAAACAGATTACCACCACCAATAACCACACCCACCTGAATACCCAGCTCAACCAGCTCTTTCACTTCCTGAGCCATGCGATCTAATACTTTAGGGTCGATGCCGAAGCCTTCGTCACCCATCAGTGCTTCGCCACTTAATTTAAGAAGAATGCGTCTAAATGCGGGTTTTGGATTGGTGCTCATAATTTTTATCCTGGTCATAACAAGACCGCAGCTATTGCCGCGGTCTTGGGGGTATTTAGCGTTGGCGATTAAGCCTTTTTAGAAGCAGCGATTTGAGCAGCAACTTCAGCCGCGAAATCTTCTTCTTTCTTCTCAATACCTTCACCCACTTCTAAACGAATGAAGTTAGTGACTTTAGCGCCTTTCTCTTTCAGAATTTCGCCAACAGTTTTCTTTGGTTCCATGATGTAAGCTTGACCAGTCAGAGAAATCTCACCGGTGAACTTCTTCATACGACCAAGAACCATCTTCTCAGCGATCTCTGCCGATTTGCCTTCGTTCATTGACATTTCGATTTGCAGAGCTTGTTCTCTTGCAACGATTTCTGCAGGAACATCTTCTGGGTTCACATATTCAGGCTTAGAAGCAGCAACGTGCATTGCGATGTGCTTTAAGGTTTCTTCGTCAGCTTCACCGGCAACAACAACGCCAATGCGCTCACCGTGACGGTATGAAGATAGGTTTGCACCATCGATGTACTCAACACGACGAATGTTGATGTTTTCACCGATTTTAGTTACCAATGCAACGCGTGCATCTTCGAACTGTGCTTTTAAATCTTCAAGAGTCACTTTAGATGCAGCAGCGGCATCTAATACTGCGTTCGCGAATGCTAAGAAGTTTGAATCTTTAGCAACGAAGTCAGTTTGACAGTTAACTTCTAATAGCGCAGCGAAACCTTCGCCATTCTTGATCAGAATTGTACCGTCAGCAGCGATGTTACCCGCTTTTTTAGCCGCTTTAGCAGCGCCAGACTTACGCATGTTGTCAATTGCTAACTCCATGTCGCCGTTAGCTTCTGTCAGAGCGTTTTTACAATCCATCATGCCTGCGCCAGTACGGTCGCGCAGTTCTTTAACTTGGGCAGCAGTAATTGCCATTGTTAAATCCTCTATAAAAAATCGACTAATTTGCAGATATAAAACAGGGGCCGAATGGCCCCTGTTAACCAATCAAAAATCTTGGTTAATAAGGGTGATGATAATCATCGCGCCTTATTATTATTCGGCTTCTACGAAACCGTCTTGCTCAGCTTGAACAGCCAAATCTTGACCACGGCCAGCTTTTGCAGCTGCAGCAACAGAAGAAGTGTACAGGCGGATAGCACGCATAGCGTCGTCGTTACCAGGAACGATGTAGTTAACACCATCTGGCGCAGAGTTAGTATCAACAACTGCAACAACAGGGATACCCAGGTTGTTAGCTTCTTTAATAGCGATATGCTCATGGTCAGCACCGATGACGAATAATACGTCTGGCAGGCCGCCCATGTTTTTAATACCACCTAAAGATTTTTCTAGCTTTTCAAGCTCACGAGTACGCATCAGCGCTTCTTTCTTGGTCAGCTTGTCGAAAGTACCGTCAACTGATTGGCTTTCTAGTTCTTTCAGACGTTTGATTGACTGACGAACAGTTTTCCAGTTAGTCAACATACCGCCTAACCAGCGGTGATCAACATAAAACTGATCACAAGACAGAGCAGATTCTTTGATCGCTTCGCCAGCAGCACGTTTAGTACCAACGAATAATACTTTACCTTTCTTTGAAGCTACGTTGCTGATGAAAGCCAGCGCTTCATTGAACATTGGCACTGTATGCTCAAGGTTGATGATGTGAACACCGTTGCGAGCACCGAAAATGAATGGCTTCATTTTTGGGTTCCAGTAACGGGTTTGGTGACCGAAGTGGACACCGGCCTGAAGCATATCGCGCATTGAAACTGTAGTCATTTCTATTACCTTAAAATTTAGGGGGTTAGACCTCCACGCATCCCATGTCTTCGACCCCGCAATTGATAACTGAGGGCACCCCGAAGAATGTGTCGACACGTGTGTGATTTAGTATTTAGACAAATAGCCATGTATAATGGCCGCCATCTTTAGTCTTGCAAGTATCTAAGCAGAGCAAAAGCTGGCTAGGACAATTCATCAAGACTTAAACATAACGGCGCGCTTTATACCATAAATAGCCCTAAAGCACAAATTTTTGCATTAGGTTGCGTGGCCAACAGACATTAAAGACACAAGAGAAAACGCAATGAGTATAGTCATCAAGACAGCTGAAGAAATTGAAAAAATGCGTGCTGCGGGCAAACTTGCCGCACAAGTATTAGAAATGATCGCTCCGCATGTTAAGCCGGGCGTGACCACCAATGAACTCAATGACCTCTGCGCCAAATATACAGAAGAGCAAGGTGCGATTTCGGCGCCGCTTAACTATCATGGTTTTCCTAAGTCCATTTGTACTTCTGTAAACCATGTGATTTGCCACGGTATTCCAAACGACAACCCACCATTGAAAGAAGGCGATATCCTCAATATCGACATCACAGTGATTAAAGACGGCTATCACGGCGATACCTCACAGATGTTTTTGATTGGTGAAGTGAGCGCGAAGGACAAACGTCTGTGCCGCATCGCACAAGAAAGCCTGTATTTGGCCATTCGTAAGGTGCGTCCGGGCCTAAAACTGGGTGAAATTGGCAATACTATCGAAAAATTCATCAAAGCAAGCAAAACAGGCCTTGAGAAATATTCCATCGTGCAAGATTATTGTGGCCACGGTATTGGCTCGGGTTTCCATGAGGAACCTCAGGTCATGCATTACCGCAACGGCGATAACACAGTATTACGCCCAGGCATGTGTTTCACTATTGAACCTATGATCAATGCCGGTCGCCACACGACCATACTCGATCGCGATGATAAGTGGACGGTTACCACCTCCGATGGTAAGAATTCTGCCCAGTGGGAACATACCCTACTTGTGACTGAAAAAGGGGTTGAAGTACTGACCCTGCGTGAGGATGAAGATTTCCCACGCATCATCAATCACGAGCGATAGGCCAAACTAACAAAAATAAAAACAAGGGACTCGATGAATATAGCTCTGCTCGCTAAACAATCATTAATCGAACAGAATCAGACTCTTTTAGCCAGTTTCAAGGCTAAAACCCCGATTGAAGAGCTAGTCACGCAGCGCTGTCAATTTGTCGATGCCCTTGTAAAGCAAGCTTGGGAACAGCACGGTCTAAGGGAATTTGATATTTCCCTGATTGCCGTAGGCGGCTATGGCCGTGGGGAGCTGCATCCCCACTCAGATGTCGACTTGCTGTTCCTGTTTAATGATATATTGTCACCCGCCGCCGAAGCGGCACTCAGTCAGTTTATTGCCTTTCTGTGGGATGCTAATCTCGAAATCGGCCACAGTGTCCGTACGTTAAACGACACTATTACTCTCGGCCGTGAAGACATCACCATAGCCACTAACCTGTTAGAGGCACGACTGCTCGAAGGGCCCGAGTTTTTATTCGACCAACTTTACGATGCCATTCGTCAGAGTGACTTTTGGACCTCAAGCGACTTCTTTATCGCTAAGCGTGACGAACAAAATGCTCGCCATGCCAGAGCCAGTGCCTTCGATTTAGAACCCAATATCAAGAGTTGTCCCGGTGGCCTTAGGGATATTCAAACCATTGCTTGGGTGGCCATGCGTCACTTTGGCGCCGCTCGCCTAGAAGAATTAGTCCAATACGACTTTTTAGAGCCTGGTGAACTAGAAGAACTGCTCGAATGTCAGCACTTTTTGTGGAAGCTACGCTTTGCCCTGCACATGGTGGTCGGTCGCGATGAAAATCGCTTACTCTTTGATGTACAACGCCAAGTTGCCGAGCTTATGGGGTATGAAGACGCCACCCAGCTTGCAGTTGAGCAAATGATGAAACGTTACTATCGCACGGTACGTCGAGTAATGGAGCTAAACGAAATGTTGCTGCAGCTGTTTAAACGGGCAACACTGGGCCACACAAAAGCTTTAGAAATTCAATCGATAGATAAACACTACCAGCGCCGCGGCACCTTTATTGAAGCGCTAAGCGATGATCAGTTCGATAGCGGCGAAGAAATTGTCCGGCTGTTTTTGTTGGTCGCTAAAAACTCCAACATCAAAGGCATCTACGCACCAACGCTGCGTTCGCTGCGCCGAGCAAGACGCGCACAATCTCAAGCCTTACAAGAAAACCCGCTTTGTCGCCAAGCCTTTATGGAAATTCTGCGCCACCCTCGCGGCATTGTTGCTTTGTCTTTAATGCATAAACACGGTGTGTTATCGGCCTATTTACCCGCATGGCGAAATATTGAAGGCCAGATGCAGTTCGACCTGTTCCACGCCTATACGGTCGATGAACACACCCACAGATTACTGCTCAATATCGAGCGTTTTTCCCAAGCCGAACAAAAGGAAGAATTTCCCTTAGGCTCGATTCTGATCAACCAACTGCCGAAAAAGGGCTTACTGGTATTAGGCGCTATCTTCCACGATATCGCCAAAGGCCGCGGTGGCGATCACAGTAAACTAGGCTCAAGCGATGCCCTCGCCTTTTGTAAGCTGCACGGGTTAAACGATCACGATGGCCGTCTAGTCGCTTGGCTGGTTGAAAATCATCTGGTGATGTCTGTCACCGCCCAGCGCCGTGATATTTCCGATCCCGATGTGGTGGCCGACTTTGCCAATAAAGTCCGCGATGCCGTGCATTTAAGCTATCTGTACTGCTTAACCGTCGCCGATATCTGCGCCACCAACGAAAAAACCTGGAACAACTGGAAAGGCTCACTGCTGCGCGATTTGTACTTTTCGACCCAAAGAGTGCTCGCCCGCGGTAAAGAAAAACCCGTCGATATTCGTGCCAGAGTGCGTGAATACCAAGCCAAGGCGAAAAAAGAACTGCTGCGCCGCGGATTGAAAGAGAAAGATCTCGATGCCCTGTGGCAACGTTTTAAGGCAGATTACTTTTTACGCCACCAGCCCAATCAAGTCGCGTGGCACGCCGAAGCGATTTTAAAGCACAAACAACAGGATGAGCCTTTAGTCTTAGTGTCCAAACACACCACCCGTGGTGGTACTGAGCTATTTGTCTATTGCCAAGACAGACCTAAATTGTTCGCAACTGTGATGGCGGTACTCGACAATAAAAATATCAACGTCCATGATGCCAACATCATGACCTCAAAAGACAATTATGCCCTCGATACCTTTGTGATCTTAGAGCAAGATGGTGAGCCCGTTAGCCAGCTTTCACGCATCCAAAGTATCCGTAAAGCGCTTGAGAAAGCCCTGTCGAGCGACAGTCCAAAACTGCCGCGCTTTAGAAAACTATCGCGCAAGATGAAACCTTTTAATGTGCCGACACAAGTGAGTTTCCTCGAAAGCAGTCGTCATGGTACAAGTATGATGGAGCTTATCGCCTTAGATTCGCCAGGATTACTGGCAAAAGTTGGGGATATCTTTTACCGTTGCAACACAACATTACTCGCGGCCAAAATCACCACCATTGGTGAGCGAGCCGAAGACTTTTTTATGCTGCAGACCAATGACGGCTTGCAACTTAACGAAACCCAAGAGAATACCCTCAGGGACGCTTTAATCAGTGCCCTGAGTGCAAAGAATATCGAATCAGTTAATTAACGAGACCAGTGGGAGAAGTAAATGGAGGCTTTACGCCAACGTATTGAGGCGGCTTTTGAAGCACGCGCCGACATCACACCAAGCACAGTTGACGCAGGTGTGCGCAGCGATGTGCAAAATGTCATCAATATGCTCGATAAAGGTGAAGTACGTGTCGCCGAGAAAATCGACGGACAATGGCATGTGCACCAATGGCTGAAAAAGGCGGTATTACTGTCCTTCCGTATTTTCGATAACGTGGTTATCGATGGCGCCGAAACCAAATACTTCGACAAAGTGCCGTTAAAATTTGCCGAATATGATGAAGCCCGCTTTAAAGCGGAAGCCATTCGTGTAGTGCCTTCGGCTACAGTGCGTAAAGGCTCATTCATAGGTAAAAATACCGTGTTGATGCCATCTTATGTGAACTTAGGTGCTTATGTTGATGAAGGCACTATGGTTGATACTTGGGCGACCGTTGGCTCATGTGCACAAATCGGTAAAAATGTGCATTTATCTGGCGGCGTAGGTATTGGTGGCGTACTTGAGCCATTACAAGCGGGCCCGACCATCATCGAAGATAACTGCTTTATCGGTGCACGTTCTGAGATTGTTGAAGGCGTTGTGGTTGAAGAAGGCTCAGTGATTTCCATGGGCGTGTATATCGGCCAAAGCACTCGAATTTACGATCGCGAAACTGGCGAAGTGCATTACGGTCGTGTACCAGCAGGCTCTGTTGTTGTTTCTGGCAACCTGCCATCAGCCTGTGGCAAATACAGTCTCTATGCCGCTATTATCGTTAAGAAAGTCGATGCAAAAACCCGCAGTAAAGTGGGTATCAACGAATTACTGCGTATTGTTGATTAACAGTCACTGCATTTGTTCGATAACATGAGTTCCATAAAAAGATGCCTAAGGGCATCTTTTTTATTATCGGTAAAATTTAGCCTACGGTTGCGCTATCATTATCAGGCTTAAAAATAAAGTGTTTAATAAGACACTTAAATCAAGCGCTCTACTTCACGGAATGCATTTCTCGTCATGGCAATGGCCCGCCAGCCGATAATCCCCAATGGCTGCTGCGCTTTGTTCACCACCACAAGATATTCTGAGTCTAGTAAATTCAACTGCAGTAATGCATCTTCCGATGTGGCCACCTCACTGATAATAGGCACTGAATGCTCCATGATCTGATGGGCTTTTTTATGCAGTGATGCCCTATCCAGTTCACGCTCAGCCGCAGTGCCAAGTAATGGGCTAAACCAATGTTCCAGTAAGCGACTCGTGATCACCCCAAGTATCTTATGTTGCTCATCCAATACCACGGCCACCTTAGCATGGGCAGTCGTAAGTAAACGCTTAATATCAACTAACTCATGGTCGAGTGAAATCGTGACTAAAGGTTCAAGCGGCGCAGCGCCGATATGATCGCTAATACTCAACTCTCGATTAATCAAAATCGCTAAACAGGTTTCGACTATCTCAGGGTCAAAAAGTGTCCCTTTACCCGCACGCAATACTTCAGTCATTTTCTCCAGCCCTAACGATGGGCGATAAGGCCTATGGGACAATATCGAATCGGCAACATCGGCGACGGCAATAATTTTCGCCTCATATAAAATCGCCTTATCCTTTAAGCCCGCGGGATAACCTGAGCCATCGAGTCGCTCATGATGCTGTAAAATCATCTCTTTAATGGGCCAAGGAAACTCCACATCCTCAATAATTTCAGCACCATGGAGTGGATGAGTCTGTATTAATGCGTATTCTTCTTTTGAAAGTTTTGACGGTTTTGTCAAGATCTGCGATGGAATCGCTAACTTGCCGATATCATGGACTAAGGCACCAATCTTCAGCCCTTCTAAACGCAGCGGGTCTAAACCTAATTTCTCACCAATCAAATAACTTAATTGCGCCACCGACTTTTGATGCCCTGCGGTATAGGCATCTTTCAGTTCTAATGCCTCAGAAATAGCACTAATAAGCTGGGTTAACGATTGAGATAATTGTTCTTTTTGCGCTTTAATGATTTTGGACTGGCGGGATACCGCGCGCAATGTGCGTGGTAGTTCAATGCTGTGCCATAAAATGCTGGCAAAAGTCAGTAATGATCTCGCATCATTACGACTATAAGGTTCGTTACGGTCGACCACGCACAGCATGCCCACTAAGCGACTGCGAAATAAAATCGGCACCGCCAAGTAACGCCCTCCAAGTAGCAGTTTATCTAAGGGCAAATCCCCTAAGCGCCTTTGGGAGTCGGTTTGATTTTGGATGATCGGCTTATAATCTCGCACACATTCGAGCCATACGCGGCTTTCAAGTTCTGACACTTGGGTATTATCTTCAACAAAATCGGCTTGATTAGCCTCTGCGTGGGGATACTCAGAACGCGCGGCGAGTGTGAGTGTTTTTAACTTTTCGTTATGCAACAGAATAAAGCCATATCGACTGCCAGTGAGCGACATCGCCTTAGAAACTGCGACTTTAAATACTTCTTCTTGGGAGGATTTAATCACATCTTCAATGTGTTGCAGCCAAGCATCGCTGGCTTGAATCGCTCGACGATAATCCGAGTGCAACTCCTTCATCTGCGGATCTTCAAAATTGATGTCGGATAGAATCAAGTACCATCCCATTTCAGGCAAAGAATGCAGCGCGAGATGCACACGTATGCCGCGATGATCTTGTAATTGAAAACCTATTTCTTGGCCGCGTCGCCTCACGATATCGGCGCATAGTTCAGCATTAAAAGCACTAAACAATTGGCTAATCGGTTGATTAATGATTTGCGCCGCAGAGCGTTTGCAACGGCTATAAAAGGCTTGGCTCATCCGTAGCACACAAAACTGCTCATCTAGCTGTGCCCAAGATAAATTCAAACTATCGGGCAAGTCTTTCATTCCAACGATAAGGCTTTGACGAGTTGACATCCAGCACTCCGACCTGTAATTCGAGCATGGGTAATACACTATACCGCTATGTTCACCCCAATGTGAGCACTATAAAATCTCCAATAAACATAATGATAGCTGATTTCATGACAGACACGGGTTAAAATAAACGCCGCTGAATGTCATGCCATTGCCACGACTCACCTACATCTTAGAAAACGATCGTTTTATTGCCGTACACGACCACTTGTTCGTTGAGCACTAATTGCAGCGCTTTACTCAATACACTCTTTTCAACATCGCGCCCAGCACGTGCCATTTCTAAGGCGCTATAACTGTGGTCGACGGGAATCACGTCTTGCTTGATGATCGGCCCTTCATCGAGGCAATTATTCACAAAATGCGCCGTCGCACCGATAATTTTCACCCCGCGCTCCCAGGCTTGGCGATAGGGTGCTGCGCCGATAAAAGCAGGTAAAAAAGAATGATGGATGTTGATGATGCGATTAGGATATTGCGCCACAAAATCTGGAGTTAGCACCCGCATGTACTTAGCCAACACCAGATAATCTGGCTCATATTGCGATACCGCGGCCAACAGTGCTTGCTCGTGTTGAATTCGGTCTAAGCCTTCGTGGCTCACCAGATGAAAGGGAATGTTAAACTTCTCTGCCAATTCACGTAGTGCATCATGGTTGCCCACCACAGCGGCAATCTCGACACTTAAACCACCATAATAGGCTTTCATTAACAAATCGCCTAAACAGTGCGCTTCCTTTGTAACTAACACCACAATGCGTTTTTTACCCGCGCTAACTAACGTCATATGATTTTGCGTAGGCAGTACGTCACGCAGATCCTGCAATAACTGTTCGCTGTTAAAAATGCCCTCTAACTCAGTTCGCATAAAGAAACGCCCTTGGGCATTATCCACAAACTCACTGTTTTTAATGATATTCAATTTATGGGTAAAACAAACACTGGTGATTTTGGCGATGAGGCCTTGGGCATCAGCGCAATCCGTCAGTAAGATTTTACGTTCTATGGATGGCGAAGTATTACCGCGTGTTTCAGTCATTTGTTGCAAAGTTGGCTCTCCTATATTGTCCCTACATCGAGTTTGCCATAGCAAATCATGCTGAACAGTATGAAAACCCTATAATGCGAAAATAAAAATGATATTTCAGAGGCTTGAATCAATAAAATGTAAAAATTAAGCAGTTAATTTTGTAAAAACACAATCCTAGCGCCGAGTATCTAAGTAACGCTGCAATACTTTACGCAGGGTTTCGGCCTTAGTGCCGTAAACCACCTGCACACCTTTGCCCATAACGATCACGCCCTTAGCGCCCAACTGACTCAAACGCACCTTATTGACTAACTCGGGCTTGTGTACGCTCAAGCGTAACCGTGTCAAACAAGCATTAAGTTCAACGATATTTTCACGCCCGCCGAGCGCCGCAATAATCGCCCGTAAACTTTCTTTAGGTCCTTTACTGTCGTTATGCTCAAGCCTACCGGGAGTTTTCAAATTAAAGGCTAAAATACTCAGTCTAAACAACAGGTAATATATTATGGCGGTTAAAGGCCCAAGGAAAATAAACCAGCTGGCATTACGGGACAATGGAAATAGCAGCGTAAAGTCCACCAGCCCTTGGGAGAATACTATGCTGTGGTGAATATCCAGCATAATACAGACAAAATAAGCGAGCCCAGTGAGTAAGGCGTGAATAATAAATAGAATCGGCGCCACAAACATAAAAGCAAATTCGATAGGTTCTGTCACCCCAGTTAACCAACTGGCCGCCCCCGCCGAGAGCATAATACCCGCCACGCGATTCCGCTCTGAGGGATCTGCACAGCGCCACATTGCCAGTGCAGCCGCCGGTAATCCCCACATTTTAATCAGATAACCACCGGCAAGGTTTCCCGCCTGCGGATCGCCCGCTAAATAGCGCGCCACCTCACCACGAACGACTTCATGCCCCAATAACTGATATTGGCCCACCTCTAGGTAAAAAGGCGCATTCCAAATATGGTGTAGACCAAGGGGTATAAGTAACCGCTCTAATGCGCCATAAACACCAAAGGCGATGGCCGGTTTTTGATAAACTGCCCAGTCGGATACGCGCTCAATCAATAAAGCTAAGGGTGGCCACACATGGGCGAGTACATAACCTAGGCTCATCGCTAGGGGAATAATAAGTAAAGATGCACTGCGACGTCCCTCGAAGAAAGAGAAAATCGCAGGCAAGCGAATATATTGACTCCAACGGACTGCGAGGCAAGTGATACCACCGAGCATCATGCCACCTGCAATCCCAGTATCTAAGGTATCCATTCCTAATAAAGGTTGGGTTGGAAGTCGATACAAATCGGCCAGTGCGGCTAACGTCGCTGTCATCACCCCATAACCAAACACTGCCGAAAAGGCGGCAATGCCTTGATCGCGACAAAAACCAATAGCGACAGCCACGGCAAATAACATCGGCATAATGGCGAAAATGAGTTTGCCTACCGCCAGCATCAGCACTGTCAGCTCTTCGGGCATAAAAGGAATTGGACTAACGGTTAAGCCGAGCATAACCCCAGCTGCGGGTAAAATGGCAATAGGAATAAGCAGCGCTTGGCTTAAGCGCTGGGCAAATTTAAACCACTGTAGATTGACGAAACTACCTAAGCGACGAGCTCGGTTTTGACGACTTGATTCCAGCGTTCTAGCCATTTTATCGCTTCAACCTCAGGTTCCATGGTTTCACAGGCATCAATTTCGAGTAATTCCACCAGCGGCTTAGCGCCAAGTTCACTCAAGAGTGCATCTACAGACTTACCTGCACCGCAGAAAGTCTCATAACTTGAATCACCTAGAGCTATCACACTGTATCTAAGCTCAGGTAAATAGGGTGCTAGATGTTTAAGATTATGGTACCAAGACTGAATATCATCGGGTAAGTCCCCTTGTCCGGTCGTCGAAGTCACCACCACTAACAATTCATCCTGAGGAGGAATAAAGCTTGCAACCTCATTAGGTTGCCACAATGTGACATCATAACCTAAAACTTGCATTTCTTTCTCTAGGGTTTCAGCGGCAAATTGTGCACTACCATATACAGTGCCAAACACCAGATTCACCTTTTTCATGATACACTCCACATCGCGTTGCAAACCTTATTAGGCTGACCTTACTTTATTGTTCAGCGTATGAGCAAGCTAAGGCGCAAATTTTTTATAAATCAAGCCATTGAGCGTGAGAAAATATCTAATGCGACAGTCCACCCGCCAAAAACACCTCAAGCAGCACCACAAAACAACCCATATTCGACGTAAAAACTACTTCCACTCCGCCCAGCAAAATCTCATATCGCCACTTGCACTCACGTCTGGATTCTCAACCTTAGCTGTCATGATGCAAGAGCTGCGGCCACAAACAGCACAAACGCCACAACTACTCGATTAAGCAATCCACCTCGTTTTAAATTCGATGACTTTAGTTTCAATAACAAAGCAAAGTGAATGCTCTTAATTTTATTCACGCGGCTAAGTTGATATCACCATATCAAGCATTGGCCGCTTACTATTCACGCCTCTTGGGCGATGAATAACTCAGCTTGTTGACTCAAGGTCGCCTCGTCCCAACCTAGCTCGGCAAACACGGTTTCCCACTCGGACTCGAGCTCGGTTTCTATGCTGAGCCGAGTTTGAGTTATCGGGTGTGTAAAGGTAAGTTTTTTTGCGATAAGCCACAGGCGATTAATACCGAAATGCTCACGAAAAAATGCATTTTGCTTACCATCGCCATGAGTGGTATCACCGACGATGGGGTGGCGTAAATGCGCCATATGTCTTCTGAGCTGATGCTTACGCCCCGTTTTAGGGCTCAAGCGTACCAGTGCGAAACGGCTAGTGGAATATCGACCCGAAGGATACGGAATTTCAGTATTGAGTAATGGCTCATAAGCCGTCACAGCTTCCTGCGCGGCTTTGTTGGGATCGGCATTCTTATCGCCTAATTCATCCAACTCAACCTTAAGCGCATAGTCTAAAATACCGCTCTCATGCATATTGCCGCGCACTAAAGCCAAATATTGTTTTTCAATCGTATGGGAGGCAAATTGCTCACACAGAGCATTGGCCACTTCACTACTCTTGGCAAACAAGAGCACGCCGGATGTCGGCCTGTCGAGACGATGTACAGGAAACACATGACAGCCCACTAAGTCACGGGTCAGCTGCATGGCAAAAAATCGCTCCCGACGCGCTAAATAACTGCGGTGGACCAATAAGCCTGCGGGTTTATGAATTGCCACTAAATGCTCATCTTCATAAAGAATTTCAATCTCAGGCGCCTGCTCTTCTGAATCATCCTCTTGGGATACATTCACTGCATTTTCAGGCGTTTCAAGCCAGATATCATCTTGATTCATTTAACAACATATCCAATTCATTCAATAGGCTAATTAAAGTTTGGCGCGGGGGCATATCCAGCCAAACATGTTCAGCCATAGGGGCAATCGCAATTTGCGTCGGCAATGGCGCCCCCGTTTCGATTAAAGTCTGCATTCTAGGCAGCAAAATAAACTGCAGCCACTGCTCAAGGGGCATAAGATCACAGGCAAAAGGTGCTGTGCTTGCCATTGCAGCGGCAGAAGGCGCTTGCTCAGACCACAACTCGGCCGCTTGCAGCGCGTGGGTAATCTGAGCCAATTTAGCTTGGGTTTGACTGTATAACATAGCTTTCAGATCCATTCTCATGTTAGCCATTATGATTGAGGAACTTACCACAATCCACAGGCCGAATAGGTCGATTAAAGTGCCGCAATCATACCATCCAGACGCACTTCCCCCTATAATGGCGCCAATTTATTGAGCCTCTTTGATTGATATGGCAGCCAAATGACTGAAATTACAACTTTAAGCCAGTTTTTAACCACAGCCAAAACCCAGTTCCAAGTGTATGATCTTGGCCGTAGGGTGCAACATATTGATATGCTCGCGTTTCACCAAATAGAATCTCTCGCTACCCCTTATCCTTACCCTATTCAAGGACATGCGCAGTTTGCTATCGTCTTTTGGGATGCGAGTCAGCAACACTTTATTTGGTTTCTAAAACTGGCGTTAGATGAGCAAGGATTACTGTCGCCCGCGCCTCGCTCACAATTTATCGAAATGATATTAGCGGCACTAGGGCAAGATCCCACTCAGCCGCTCAGTGATGAGCAGCAAGAACGACTCGCAAATAATCCGTTTAACTTCAAGCCAAGCCAGGAAAAACTGGCCGTATTTAACGCACTTGTTCGTAAACAACTTGGCCAACGCGCTTCATCACAATACGAGTTTGCCGTGCAATATCTGTCAGGCCAAGTAGCCCCATCACAGTGGCAACATATTGGAATGCAAGGCATAGCCGATGTGTGTGTACGCACAAAAGAATTTGATCATGAGCAGCACTTGGTATCGAGTTTTGATACAGCCGCCATCGAAGTGCAAATCGCCCTATGTCAATGTCTTGAACACTTACTGCTTAGCGACACACTCGCCGATAAGATTCTCGCGAAACTTCAAGACGCAGCGCCAGAGCACCAAGCCTATTTCCTTCGCGCTTTGGCTTCTAGCGCCAAACACAGCCAAAAAGCGTTTGCGCATCTACACGGCCAATCCTCTTTAGATACCAATGCCCTCATCAGCATTGCCGGACGTAACTGGTCGGTATTAAAACAAGATTCAAGTCGCAGTCTTTACTTAGAAGCTCTGGCACTGCAGCCCCAAGCCTTTTTTAATCAGGTCTTTGCTGATATTGTGGCAATTCCTAGTTTGCGCAATCAACTACTAGGCGAATTAAGAAATCCCAATCGAAGTGTTCAACTATCACAAGCCATAGGTGGTTTGTTTAAGGCAGCTAGCAAATGATGTCAGATTTACTGTTAATTATTGGCCTCGTCGTGATTGCCGCATTCTTTTGGCAACTACGCCAAATGGCAGAGTTGAGCCGTATTTTTGCCGAAAAAGAATGTTGGCGACAAAAAGTTCAACTGTTAGCCATTGCCATGGAAACTGCCCGCCCTAGCATTGGCGGCACGACGGGGATCTGCTGGAAGGCGAAATATTTATTTGAATTCAGCACCGACGGCATTAACCAGTACAGTGGCCATATTTGGATGCAAGGCAAGAAAATTCAAAAAATCGAATGGCCTATCTTCCCGGAGCCCGAATGGCAAGAGGCGCCGACAGCGCAGGGGAAATTTGGCGGTTGTGGTACGCAAAGCGGCTGTAGCTCAGGCAAGTGTCATTAAGTATTATCGACTATGATGCCCAAATAAGCTGTTCGCCAGAATTGAGAATAATCAGTTATTCTCTGGTGCTGCAAAATAACTCACTGTAAAAGTTATAAAAGAAAGGGCGCGGCCCTAAAGCCACGCCCTCCTATTCTCTGTTAAGCTATCCCGCTATTTTTGTGCTCCCTGCACCATCCATGCGTCAATCTGCGTCCTGCTTCATCCCTGCTCAATCCTTGAGGTCCTTGTACTCATGTACTTCCCTATCTCTTGGTCATCCAGTCCCAAGCTTGCTCTTTCCTGAGCGGTTCCATCATCATCCATGAAACGGGTATTGCATCCATTCAATTTCAATTGCACTCCCTGTGCCATTGCCATCCTATGCAATGAGTCTATCAATCCTTGATAGTCTCCCTTCCTTGGTATTGGCTCTCTTTCATCCTGAAAGGCCTATATCCCTATCTTTCCTTAAGTCACATTCCTTAGTCACTGTTCGATCATCCTGATCGCCAACATCCTGTTGCCCGCAATTCCTTCTACAAGATGAATTCTACGCCAACCAACGAAAGTACTCATTGTGGATTATTTAAAATGTTAACAAAAATGGTGAGCCCAACTGATAACAAACAGGTTAACCTACTGATATAAATTAAAATAATAACTAACCCAGAGACATAACCACCCTTTAGAATTACAAATTACTTACATACTTGTGAGAGACCTCTTACACGGAGGATGGCAATTCAAATCAAAAGTAAGCAAGTGCTAGATGTTCTCCCCTGAAGGACTTATGCATAAACCGCTATCGCTCAAAATTCGACAAGCATTCGGCGAATGACCAGAACACAGAGAGTAAATCATTGGCAATAAGAGAAGTAAGACTGGTAAACATGTTTTACGGCAAGATGTCTTTAAGCAGCGTTAAGATAAAGTCTGTGTGAATAGCGTTATAGCTTGGCAAAGCCAGATTAATGCTGAAAATGAACCAAAGAAAAGGGCGCAACTAAAGTGCGCCCCATTTATCCTTTGTAAGCCGTCCTGCTCGATTTGTGCTCCCTGCACCATCCATGCGTCTGCTTGCGTCCTGCGTCGTCCCTGTAATCCCTTTTCGTCCCTGTGTATCAAACTTACGTGAGATAACACTCAGTCCCTTGACCTGTAAATCCTTTTTACAGAGCCTGTCACTTCCTATGACTTATTCCTATTGCATCCTGCAAAATTTATTTTCCATAGATTAGTACAAGCTGTTCACCCTTATACTTTATCCTTATCTCGACACATCCTGTTTCGAGTTCATGCTTAATCCTTAAGCGTGTCCTGTATTCTTCCTGAAATTCATCATCCTGACGATACAACTCACTGTCCCTAATCATCCTTGAAAAGCAATCCTGCTTTTCCAGCAATCCTGCTTTTCCTTAGCCTATCCGAGGCGAATGACAGTTTTCCTACCGTCAGCGATTTCAACCTTGAAATCTTAATTCGTTGCTTCTTGCGTCCCTTTGGCCTGTTTTGCTTTCCTTGCTATCCATTTGCTTTGGCCATGAGTGAATTCTACGTTAACCCTAACGTTTTTGTTCGGCTCAAAGAACGGACTACAAGATTAATTACGGACCAACCAAAGAAAAACAAATACAACCCAATGATTCTATTTAAAATTAAACATTGCAGGACAAAAAACAATCAAAAAGAAAACATTATGTCCTACAACGTTTGTAAGCGATCTCTCACACTGGCATGGGCATCTCACTCGGGCAATTTTTTTAATGTTTAAAAAAGCGGCGGATCATCTGAGCAAACATCACCCAATCTGCCATCAAACTGTAAAAAGGATACTGAAATGTCGCGGGTCGATTCTTCTCAAATACGAAGTGTCCCACCCATGCAAAACCATAACCAACAATAGGAATAAACCAGCATAGCCACCAGGCTTGTGAAACCAAGGCAATGCCAATCAGCAGCAGAACTAAACAACTGCCAACAAAGTGTAATTGCCGACAAGTCGGGTGCTGGTGTTGGGATAAATAGAAAGGATAAAAATCGGCGAAACGTTTATAAGAGTTAGTCATCTTGTTGAACCGAATAGAATAAAAGCTGGCCATGGATACTGCCGATACTCAGCTCGCCTATGGATACAAAGTCATGCTGAGTAAACAGTTGCAAGTGGTTCTCCTGAGCGATAAACACACCAATGCCATCCAAATCAGGCTGCTCATCACACCAACTCACCACAGCTTGCACTAACTTATGTCCAAGTCCTTTGTGCTGTTCATTTGGTGCAAGAGCAATAAACTGCAAAATACCGCAGTGCTTACTGGGTAAAAGTTCAATAATACTGGACTCTTTGTTCATTAGTGCTTGAGTCGATTGCCAACCTGTACCTAACAACATCTTTAAGCGCCAATGCCAATAACGCCCTTCCCCTAAAGGCACTTCTTGAGTAACTACACAGGCTAACCCAAAGAGTCTTTCATGGTCGAATAAACCTATGAGGGCTTGTTTTTGTTGCCATAACGTATTGAGTTCTTCCCTGATTGCGGCGCGCAATTTTTGCTCATAAGCGGCTTTGTCTGAGGTAAAGAGTGAATCGACAAAAAAAGGATCATCATGGTAAGCGTTATAGAGAATAGAAGCGGCAATGCGTAAGTCTTCCGCGGTCAAATAGACTGCGCGGCAGTCCTCCAGAATTTCATTGTCCATCGTTAGCATTCCTTGACTTAGCTCACACTTTTTTATGCGTAACTGTTAATCTACCAAGGAAACTAAAAAGTGCAAATTTTAATCATAGATTGCATTTTTCAATCAGGCGCTTACTCTAAACGAAGGCACTATACTGAAAAGGAAATAATGATGGATACAACTCCGGTAGACTTAAGCCACTTGTTTGAGCAACTCGGTTTAGACAGTAGCGACGAGGCCATAGCGCAGTTTATTGCAACCCATGATATCGACCATCACATCCATTTAAGCCAAGCGCCCTTTTGGACCCCTGCCCAAAAGAGCTTTATCATTGAAGGTTTAGAAGCCGATGCCCTCTGGACTGAGCCCATTGAGCAATTAGACACTCAGCTACGTAAACGATAAGACTCGTTGGTTCAGATTTTACCGTAAGCCGTTTCGCCCCAACCCACTAAGGCATTGTTGCTCAGCACGATAGGCGTGCATTCATCCTTAGTGGTTTTTCCATCGCCATTATTACGCTGGGTACGATAAAACAACACTAAGACTTCTTTATTGGCTTCACCTTGTTGAGCACTTTGTTGAATATAGGCTTCACTAAAATCAGCGGTGCCCATTAAGATCATCACTTGGTCTTTAGGCATACCTAAGCTCAGTTTGGTTAAGTTAGTGCGATTTTTATCCTGCACTTTCTCCCAAGATTCGCTGCTATCCCAGCCCGATTCTCCATCACCGACATTGACCACGCAGCCGCTAAGACCTAAGCTTGCGAGCCCTAAAAAAGTGATGGCGATAAGTTTGTTATTCAATTTATGGTTCATCATATGACATCCTGTGTAATTATTATTGAAGCTTAAAAAATGGTATTTCGGCTGGACAATAAGCAAAATAAATGCCACAAGACAACACACTGTTTTTAAATGAAAAAATTAATTATTATTTTAAAATTGGTTTAAACAATTCAACAAATTAAGGAATTTTGCTAATTATGAGTCCCCTTGACCAAGTATTAGCGGCCGCACGTTCGCTCGAAGCCTGCGGTAAAGTACCGAGCCTTGCCTTAATTAAAACCCGTTTAGGTAGTAGCCTACCTTTACCTATATTGATCCAAGGCTTACAGCAATTTAAATCTATGCCTAAGGCAGATCGCGAGCGTTTAGCTGAGTTGCAAACTATCAGCCCTACAACTGACGTTCCCGCAACTAACGATACCTTAACCCTTGCTGTGCTCGCCGAGCGCATGCAGATGCAACAGGCGTATTTTGAACGTCATGCTGAGCAGCAAAAAACAGAAATAATGCAATTAAAAAACGAACTGCTTGAACTTAAACAACGCATCAACTTATTAGAAATCCAAGGAAAAACAGCTTAATGTTTGTCACTGAACTGCGCTTCGAATGCTTCGCCGACACCACGATATCTGCCGCCGAGAAGGCCATTAATCAGCTCCTTGAAGCCTATCGAGCTAATGGCCAAATCTTAGGACGAGAATTTGCGGTCGCCTTTAATGACGGTGAGTTTAGAGTGCGTTTATTGATGCCAGAGAAAAGCAGTTTAGCGCACAAATATCACAGCCCTTGGGTCAAAAAAGCCTTAGTAGAATTAACCGACGCTAAACTACTCGCGCCGCGGGAAAAGTTTATTGGTCAGGATATCAATTCTGAAGTAAGTAATACCGAAACACCCAGCTGGCAACTGCTATACACCAGTTTTGTGCATATGTGCTCGCCCCTACGCAGCGGCGACAATTTATTGCCCATTCCCCTGTACCGTATACCCGCAACCTTTAATGGCGATCATAAACGTATTATCCGTTGGCAGAGCGAATGGCAAGCCTGCGACGAGCTGCAAATGGCGGCGGCCACTAAGGCAGAATTTGCCGCGCTAGAGGAATTATCGAGTCCTGACAGTGATTTATTTCGCAGAGGTTGGGATTTGCGCGGTCGTATCGAATATCTCACTCAGATCCCGACCTATTACTACTTATATCGCGTTGGCGGCCAAGATTTGGCCTCAGAAAAAACACGACCTTGCCCATGTTGTGGCAGTCATGATTGGAAACTCGATGAACCTTTATTGGATATGTTCCATTTTCGCTGCGAGCCTTGCCGCATAGTGTCGAATCTGTCTTGGGATCATCAATAACATCTGTTTATCCCCTTGCAAAACTCAACCTAAAATAAGCCACGCTTAGGTTGAGTTAATACCTAGGTTAATAATAAAAATGTCGCTCACAGAAGTTAACGTTTACCGAAAAGGTTTTGCCACATACGTTTAAAACTGGCGAAAATACCAGGATGTTCTAATGCGGGCATAGGTAGTTCTTCATGTTTAACGGGTGGTGCTATCCGTGGCGATAATGCTTCAATAAACGCAGTCAAACTCGAGGACAATTGCTCAGATTGCACTTCACCAGGGATTTCAATCCATACGCTACCATCACTGTTATTGATGGTGAGCATTTTATCTCCCTCATCTAACAGACCGATAAACCAAGTCGGTGACTGCTTCAGTTTTTTCTTCATCATCAGATGACCAATCAAGTTTTGTTGCAGGCAGTTAAAATCGTCATCATTCCAGACTTGCAGTAACTCCCCTGTGCCCCACTTAGAGTCAAATAATACTGGGGCGGAGAAATAATGACCGTAAAAATCATTGATCTCTGGCCATAAAGTTAACTCCAGTGCATGCTCTACATTGGCGAAACAGCCTTCAACTTTGCGTTTCACTGGCTGCCAAGAAACAGCCTGTTCAAGATCCGGTTGAAATTCGCCCTGAATACACACAGAAGGCTCACCCTGTGGGTAATAACGCGGTAGTTCACCTAAACTCGTTAAGTAAGCTTGATGATAGTTTTGCAAAAATTTATCGAGTGCGGGCAGACAAGACACTTAAGCACAATCCAATTTCAGGTATAATGTGCGCCTATTTTGACATGGAAACAGTATTGATGACACAGAATCACGATCCCTATAGTGATGCGCAAGCGCTTGTTGGCCTGACTTTAGGTAAAGCCACCGACTACCAAGCCGAGTATGATGCGTCGCTGCTGCAAGGGGTTCCACGCTCACTAAACCGTAATGCTATTGCACTCACTGGGACGTTACCGTTTCATGGTGCCGATATCTGGACGGGTTATGAGCTGTCTTGGTTAAATGCCAAAGGTAAGCCTATGGTGGCCATAGCTGAATTTCATTTAAGCTATGAAAGCCTGAATCTGATTGAGTCGAAATCGTTCAAACTGTATCTCAATAGCTTTAATCAAACCAAGTTTGATAGCCTAGATTCACTGCAAAAAACCTTAGTGCAAGACTTAAGTCAGTGTGCTCAAGGTGATGTTAGCGTTAAGATTATCGAGCCAAAAAGCTTTGGTATTCAGCGTATTATTGAGTTACCAGGCACTTGTATTGACGATCTCGATATTGAAGTCAGCGATTATAGTTTTAATCCTGATTACTTAGTTAACAGTACAGACGATAAGCAAACGGTCGCGGAAACGCTTAATTCAAACCTGCTGAAATCCAACTGTTTGATCACTTCGCAACCCGATTGGGGCAGCGTGATGATCCGTTATCAAGGCCCTAAAATCGATCGCGAGAAACTGCTGCGCTATTTGATTTCTTTCCGCCAACATAACGAATTCCACGAGCAATGTGTCGAGCGAATTTTCGTCGATTTAAAACGTTTTTGCCATTGCACTAAATTGACAGTTTACGCCCGCTACACGCGTCGCGGTGGTTTAGATATCAACCCTTATCGCAGTGACTTCGAGCAACCTGGTGAAAGCCACAGACTCGCAAGACAGTAATGACCTTCTTAGGCTATTAGATTAACAATCTGAGATAGAAAATAAGGTTTAAAAACTGCAACAAAGCTCTGAATCGCTAGCCCTAGCTGCTCGCTAGATTCAGAGCTTTTTTATTCACAGTGTTTGCACTCGCATTGAGCAATAAACGCCGTAACCATTGATGGCTCGGGTTTTGGGTATATTTACTGCTCCACACCATATACAAATCAATTGGCCGAGTTTTCAGGGGCATAGATAAAATCTGTAAGCCGAACATCTCAGCGTACTGACTGGCGTACCGCAAAGGCGCTATGCCTATCGCCTCACTTTTGCCAACAGTTGCAAACATACTCAATAAAGATGATTGCTCACTGTACATTTTGCGCCTTGGTAACACGCCTTCGGTAAACAAATCCCCTGCAGTCAAATTAAAACGCCGCATATTTAAAAAGACGTGTTTCTCCTCAAAATACTGCCCATGGGTGATAGCACCTTGAATACGAGGATGCTGCCGACTGGCGATACAAACTAAATTTTCGGTAAAGAGCAATTTGCTCGAGAGCAAACTTTGCTGCGCGGGCTTAATGTCTATGGCAACGGCTACCCGCTCAAGCAAAATATCGCGATATAGCTCATCCTCCTGCGGCGGCGACTCGCGGAAAATCACTTCAATATCAGCAGTCTGTAACAAAGCCTGCACGCCTGATTGCAGCGCTTCGATAACCGACTCATTAGCATATACATAAAAGCGCCGCTGGCTCGTGTTGGGATCAAAATGCTCAAACCCCAGTAATACGGTTTCAATATCCGCCATGGGCTGCTCAAATTTACGGTACATCTCCCTTGCCACCGATGTAGGCTCAATTCCCCGTCCAACCCGATTAAACAGCGACTCCCCGACCCAAGCCCTAAACCGGCTTATCGCATTACTCACGGAAGACTGAGTTAAATCTAACTCCTGTGCCGCTTGGGTGAATGAACGAGTACGGTAAACCACCATAAACACGCGTAATAAATTTAAATCTAATGGCTTTCGTGTCGGCATAAGGGAGTGCACTCATTCACTATATGAATATTACAACCCAAGCTAACTCGAGTTATCTAAATACACAAGCTGGCTATACTCAAACCATCAACGACACTATCCCACTTTTCGGTAGGTAAAATAATGCAAAAATCTTTGATGACAATGAGTATTATCGCAAGCTTCTCTTTAAGCGCCGTGGCCGCTGAACACGAGCATGAACATATCAGCCTGCACTATCAGGGAAAGCCTGCCACCGAGCAAACCATTGCGGTAAATAAAACCTCAGCAGCAAGCCTTAATTTTGCTGACAAAAAAGCCTTTGAAGAGTTTTCTAAAAATCTTATTGCTGAACTCGATGAACCAACAGCAGCCATTTTACGTGCCGATTTCAGCTTTATTGGCGACAAAACTCCAGACACAGTAAACCCTTCACTTTATCGCCAAGCTCAATTGAATATGGTGTCTAACGGCTTATACAAGGTCACAGATGGCATTTATCAAGTGCGTGGCACAGACTTATCGAACTTAACCCTTATCCGCGGTAAAACGGGTTGGATCCTTTATGACGTGCTGCTGACCAAAGAAGCAGCAAAATTATCCCTCGAGTTTGCGCTAAAACACTTGCCCGAGGGCAATAACTTACCCGTAGTCGCGATGATTTATTCCCACAGTCATGGAGATCATTTTGGCGGCTCCCGCGCCATCAAAGATATGTTCCCAAACGTCAAAGTCTATGGTTCCAATAACATCACCAAAGAAATTGTCGACGAAAATGTGCTTGCCGGTAATGCCATGAGCCGCCGCGCCGCCTATCAATACGGCGCAACATTAGAGCGAAACGATCAAGGCATTGTCGATGCCGCACTTGCTAAGGGATTATCCAAAGGCGAAGTGACCTACGTTAAACCCGATGTCACCTTAAATGCCAAAGATAAGTGGGAAACACTCACCATTGATGGCATCGACATGGTGTTTATGGATGCATCAGGCACAGAAGCCGCCTCGGAAATGGCCACCTATATTCCCTCAATGAAAGCATTGTGGACCGCTGAGCTCACCTACCACGGCATGCACAACATTTATACCTTACGCGGGGCAAAAGTTCGAGATGCGATAAAATGGTCTAAGGATATCAACGAATTACTGACTCATTTTGGTAATGATGCACAGGTTATATTCACTGCCCACTCAGCCCCCGTATTTGGCAATACTGATATAAACCAATACTTAAGAATGCAAAGGGATAACTATGGCCTAGTGCATAATCAAACCCTGCGTTTAGCCAATAATGGCGTGGGTATTCAAGATATTGGCGATGCGATTCAAACCACTATCCCTAAGGCTGTGCGCGATACTTGGTACACCAATGGTTACCATGGCACCTACAGCCATAATGCCAAAGCCGTGTACAACATGTACCTTGGCTATTTCGATATGAATCCCGCCAACTTAAACCCACTACCGACAAAAGATGAAGCGACGAAATTTGTGGAGTATATGGGCGGTGCCAAAGCCGTAGTGAAACACGCCAAAGCCGACTATGCCCAAGGCGAGTACCGTTTTGTGGCCACCGCACTCAATAAAGTCGTGATGGCAGAACCTAATAACAAAGAGGCAAGACAATTACTTGCCGATACCTATGAGCAACTGGGTTATCAAGCCGAAGGTGCTGGCTGGCGCAACATTTACCTCACTGGCGCCCAAGAGTTACGCGTAGGCATTCAACCCGGCGCGCCTAAATCGGCCTCTGCAGATATTTTAGGAGAAATGGACATATCGACCCTATTTGACTTCCTCGCCGTAAAAGTCGATAGCCTCAAAGCAGCTGAACTTGGGCTAATCAGGCTTAATGTGATTAACCCCGACACCCAAGAAACGCTCTATGTTGAACTAAGTAACGGTAATTTAAGCAATATTAAGGTTGATAAACCGATGGAGGCCGATGCCAATCTTTATATTGATAAACGCTATATTACGGGGATTTTACTCGGAAAAGTCACACTTAAAGAGTTACTGGCTAAGGGTACTGCCAAGTTAGAGGGTGATAAAGATGCCTTCGGTAAGATAGCGTCGACCTTAGTAAAGTTCGATGAAAGCTTTGAAATCGTCCCACTACCAAGCGCGAAATAACCAAATCAACGCCCTGAATCTTCAGGGCGTTTTATGGAAAAATTACACTAGCACTAACCATTCTGACACTTGGCGAGTCGAGTTCTGTAAGCAAAAGAGTGAAGTACGGATAGCCATTTTCACGACATGTCCTCTCTCGCGCACTCCTTAAAGGCCAGATTAAAGTAAGAGAATTAATTCGCTGACTCTGGCGTTGGGACTGAAGTTTTGCACTCAAGCAATAACTGCTGAAAATGCGCGCCTAAGTCTTGCTGGGCAAATTGCTCACTCGCGGTCACCATTTGCTTAAGGCTTTGTAAGGCTTGATCTAAACCTTGTTGCTCGATAAGACTTTTAGCATAGGCCGCCGCATCGGCGCCCTTTTGTAGCAAGCTCGCGACCTGATCAAAACTGATGTCTTGCTCCATTACTTTCTGTAAGTCCCCCAGCAGCTCTGCCACTTTAGCAGACTCCACCAGCGAGCCTTCAACATTGACTAACTTACCCAGCGGATCTTGGCTGAGTTTTTCAGCCACACAGGCCGAAACTGTGCCTGCTGCCGCGCTTTGAGCCACAACATCTAAGCCATTGGCACGAATTTGCTCAACCACTTGCTGCAACTGTGGATCTTGGGCTAACCAAGCCTGCTCCAATTGCTGCTTTTCATCGCCACCAAAATAACCACAACCAGATAGCAACACCATCATAGTGGCAGGTATTAGGCACTTAATCCGTTTCATTGTTAAACCTCATTTATTTCATTCAAATTCAAAATATTATGGGTGTGACTATACCCAGCAATGTTTAACCGAAGATGAATAAGACCAGTTAACCATAATCGGCAAGTAAGGCTTCTATGTTGCTCAGTTGCGCCGTTAGCATTATGGAAATCTCGGTGTTACCAGCATGCCCTAAACTCACGGCAAAACGGTATTCCTCGGTCAAACGCCCAAAATAGGTTTGCCAATACAATGAACTTGCATCAATGGTTTGCAGCGGAATATTAGGATAGACACTCAGCAAAGGCGCTACACCACAGAACGGCATCAACGCTGCATCTTGGTATCTAAGCTCAACCGATCCGGCCACCAATTGCTCGAATGGCTTAAGATGAAAGCCGAAGGATTTAAGCGACTGCGCTAAACCTAGGCCAGTCGCCTTAATATAGGATTCCTTTAACGCCCATAAATCGAAAAAGCGCTGCCGCTGACTCGCTTCATCGACAAGGGTCAACAAAGCCGCAGTTTCTTGGGCGGAAAAATAATGATTTAGGATTGGATAGATATCCGTCTTCGGCCGCGATCTTTCAATATCGACCCCAAATAAACCAGACTCAACACCATGAAACTGAGTCACACCAATCAATAACCAATCGCCGCTATGGCTTAGGTTAAACTCAAGCCCCGTTTGCTGTTGCAATTTTGCCGTTAAACTCGGCTTACCCTTAGCGCCATATTCAAAACACCACTCGTGTGGCGATAAATCCGCATAGCGAGATAACACGGCCCGCAACGCAGCCCTGACCTGTAATCCCTTCATTTGCGCCTTGGGATCGCGATAACGCGCGACCTTAGCGAGTTCATCATCACTTAACCAAGACTGAGCGAGTGATGTTTGCGGCAATGAAATATCGCTCAGTGGAATAAAAAATAGATCCACATTCACGCCGTTTTTGCTAGATGTTCTGGAGTAGGTCATTTGAGGGCCTTGCAGGACAAAGCCTTGCGGCTGATGGTTATCATTGTCTGGCTTTTTGGAGAGCACTTAGCAACATTCTTATCTCGGTATTGTCTAGGTTCATCGTTATCTGAGTTCATTATGCATCTTAAATAGTTTCAACTAAGCCCGAGTTCAATTCTTAGCCACACTCTAATAAGAGCAATTCTTAGCTGCACTCTAATTAGAGCAATTCTTAGAACGACTCTGAACGCCATCCTATGCGCAAATTTTTTGCTGCAATTGCGCCAAGATTTTGCGCCCAAATTAACAGGTTTAGCCGCACAGTCTCATTCATGACGAAAGGGCAGTAAGCCAATATTGGGCTATTTTACCCCGCTAACTCAAAAAAGCGGTCTTTATCGCCCCTAAAAATTTAATTCTTCCACTATCAAAGTATTAAAAAGCCCAAGCGGTCAACGAAAACCCAACATAACGCACAGAAAATACCATTACTCAACGAAAGCCAATAAATTCCAGTCCCAGATGATTGTATCGACCCGAAACCTCAGGTAATCTGCATCCCCATTAAGTGACACAGATGATAAGCACAGGTTTTACGATGAGTGTCACTATGTTCTTCAAGAGTGCCACAGCTGACTCAGCCAAAATGGCTTCTCAGTCCCAATAGATTATGTCGGATGATAATTATTATTAATGGCAGCTCGCGACTCTCAATCTAAAGCGCCGTCTTACGCCCCCAAGAGCACGACTCAAGCGGCGAAAAAAGACAGCGCACCTCGGCATCGCAACGCCACCACCACGCCTGAAATGCGACTCTTTATCCAGCAATCGGATCTGAGCGTCAGCCAGCTGGCAAAAATTTTAAATATCACCGAGGCAACGGTGCGTAAATGGCGGAAGCGTGAGTCCATTAGCAACAGTTCGAACACGCCTCACCACCTCAATACCACGCTCACGCCGATGGAAGAATATGTGGTGGTGGGATTACGCTATCAACTCAAACTCACCTTAGATAGATTACTTCAGGTTACCCAAACCTTTATTAATCCCAATGTGTCGCGCTCCGGCCTTGCCCGTTGCTTAAAGCGCTACGGCATATCGCGGCTCGATGAATTTGAAGCACCGCAAGTCCCCGAACGCTATTTTAATCAATTGCCTGTGACGCAAGGCAGCGATATCCAAACCTATACGGTCAATCCAGAAACCTTGGCCAAAGCCCTCGCATTGCCGAGTACCGACGGCAATACTGTGGTGCAAGTGGTGTCACTCACCATACCGCCGCAGCTCACTGAGCAAGCGCCAAGCTCAGTACTATTAGGCGTAGACACGGCAAGTGATTGGATTTACCTCGATATTTATCAAGACAGCAATACCCAAGCGACCAATAGATATATCGCCTATGTCCTCAGACATGGGCCGTTTCATTTACGAAAGTTGCTCGTTCGCAACTATCACACCTTCTTAGCCCGTTTTCCCGGTGCCCATGGCACGCCAAAGACAAACGCGGCTAAATCCCAAAACAAGGTCACCGTATCCAGGTCGACCCGTGGAGACTCTTTATGAGCCATACCCCTTCTGTACCTAATTCTGCGACTAACTCAAAAGCTGAGTCAAAAAAAGATAAACGACTCAACAAACGTTTGAAAGATATGCCCGTTGCCATCGTCGGCATGGCCAGCATCTTCGCCAACTCGCGTTATTTAAATAAATTTTGGGATTTGATCAGCGAAAAAATCGATGCCATTACTGACATCCCAGATACCCATTGGCGCGCCGAAGATTACTACGATGCCGACAAAAGCAAAGCCGATAAAAGCTACTGTAAACGCGGTGGTTTTTTACCAGAAGTCGACTTCAATCCAATGGAATTTGGTCTGCCGCCCAATATTCTTGAGCTAACAGATACCTCGCAACTGCTGTCGCTGATTGTCGCCAAAGAAGTGCTCGCCGACGCCAATCTGCCCGCCGATTACGACCGCGATCGTATCGGTATCACCCTAGGCGTGGGCGGTGGTCAAAAAATCAGTCAGAGCTTGAACTCGCGCCTGCAATATCCAGTGCTTAAAAAAGTATTCAAAAGCAGTGGCCTGAGCGATGAAGACAGCGAAATGCTGATCAAAAAGTTCCAAGACCAATATATCCACTGGGAAGAAAACTCTTTCCCAGGGTCCTTAGGCAACGTGATTGCAGGCCGTATCGCCAACCGTTTTGATTTTGGCGGCATGAACTGTGTTGTCGATGCAGCCTGTGCGGGCTCGCTCGCTGCTATGCGTATGGCGTTGACGGAACTGACCGAAGGTCGCAGCGACATGATGATCACCGGCGGTGTCTGTACCGATAACTCGCCGTCCATGTACATGAGCTTCTCAAAAACGCCAGCCTTCACCACCAATGAAACCATTCAACCCTTTGATATCGATTCAAAAGGCATGATGATCGGCGAAGGTATCGGCATGGTCGCGCTTAAACGCCTTGAAGATGCCGAACGCGATGGTGACCGAATTTATGCCGTCATCAAAGGCGTTGGCGCCTCATCGGATGGTAAGTTTAAGAGTATTTATGCGCCGCGCCCTGAGGGCCAAGCTAAAGCTCTCGAACGCGCTTACGACGATGCAGGTTTTGCCCCGCACAGCATTGGCTTAGTTGAAGCCCATGGCACGGGTACTGCCGCAGGTGATGTGGCTGAATTTAATGGCTTAAAATCAGTATTTGCCCAAGGCAACGACACAAATCAACATATCGCGTTAGGTTCAGTGAAATCCCAAGTGGGCCACACTAAATCCACAGCAGGCACTGCTGGGGTGATCAAAGCCGCGCTAGCGCTGCACCACAAGGTATTGCCTGCGACCATTAACGTTAGCAAGCCTAATCCAAAACTGAATATCGAAAGCTCACCATTCTATTTAAATACCGAAACTCGCCCATGGTTCCAGCGCGCCGATGCAACGCCGCGCCGTGCAGGTGTAAGCTCCTTTGGTTTTGGCGGCACGAACTTCCATCTCGTATTAGAAGAATACAAACCTGAGCACAGCCGCGATGAGCAATATCGTCAGCGCAGTGTGCCGCAGACACTATTGTTTGCCGCAGCCAATAAAGCCGCGCTGCTTAGCGAGTTAAAAGCTGCGCTGAGCCAAAGCGTGAACACAAGCGCAAACGCGAATAAGAGCAGCGCTGCGAGCCTGAACGCTATCGCTCAGCAATATCCATTACGCACACTGACAAGCACAGATGCCCGTTTAGGTTTTGTGGCTAAGGATATCGCACAGCTGCAAGCTCAGTTAAATCAATCGATTGCGCATTTAGAAACCAATGCAATTGAAGTGTGGCAATTACCTTCTGGTATCAGCTACCGCTCTCATGCCTTAGTGGCTAAGAATGAATCAAAGAAAGTAGCCGCCCTGTTTGCCGGTCAAGGTTCACAGTACCTCAACATGGGCCGCGAACTCGCCTGCCATTTCCCTGAAATGCGCCAACAAGTGATGGCCAGCGATAAGGTATTTGCTCACCACGACCAAACGCCGTTATCGAACATCCTTTACCCTATTCCGGCATTCGATGCCGATGCGGTGAAAGCCCAAGAAGCGGCGCTGACCAATACCCTGTTCGCCCAAAGCGCCATTGGCGCAATTTCAATGGCGCAATATTCGCTATTAACTCAAGCGGGTTTTGCCCCCGATATGGTGGCAGGTCACAGCTTTGGTGAACTGTCAGCCCTTTGCGCGGCAGGCGTGATTTCCAATGAAGATTACGTCGAACTGGCCTTCGCCCGCGGACATGCCATGGCGCAAGTGCCGAGCGATACTGGGACTCAAGTTGATTTAGGAACCATGTTCGCGATTATTCTTAAGCAAAAGAATGATATCGATGCGATCAATAGCTGTTTAGCTCAGTTTGATGGCGTTAAAATTGCCAACTACAACGCGCCGACGCAATTAGTCATCGCAGGTGGCACAGAGCAAACTCAGCTGGCCGCGAAAGCCATTAGTGAACTGGGCTTTAAAGCGATTGCCCTGCCTGTCTCAGGCGCGTTCCATACCCCATTGGTTGGACACGCACAAAAGCCATTTGCCAAAGCCATTGATAAAGCTAAATTCAGCGCGCCTTCAGTCGCACTTTATGCCAACGGTACGGGTCAATTGCACCCAAGCGATGGCAAAGCCATTAAAGCAGAATTCAAACAACACATGGTGCAATCGGTTCGCTTTAGCGAACAACTGCAGGCCATGTATGACGCTGGCGCCCGTGTGTTTGTTGAGTTTGGCCCTAAGAACATACTGCAAAAGTTAGTTGAAAATACCTTAGGTGAACACTTAAATGAGCTTTGCCTTGTCAGCATGAACCCGAATCCTAAGGGCGACAGTGACAGTCAATTACGCTTAGCCGCAGTGCAATTAGCCGTAGCCGGCGTGGCGTTAACTGAGGTTGACCCCTATCAAGCCGTCACGTCACAAGAAATTGCCGAACGTGAAGCGCCATCAGCGATGAACATCAAACTCACTGCCACTAACCATATTAGTGCTGCAACCAAAGCTAAGATGGCTAAATCCCTCGCCACAGGCAGCGTGACTAGCCAAGTGCAATATGTGGATCGCATCGTTGAAACGGTTGTCGAAAGAGAAGTCGAAAAAATCGTTGAGAAAGAAGTCATCGTCGAAAAAGTTGTTGAAAAAATAATAGAAGTGGAAGCGAATCAAGTGGCAACTGTTGAAATGAAACAAAGATCCTCAAGCGTGACGCAAGGCTTAAACAATCACCAGCAACAAGCGACGGCGCAATTGAACCCAAGCGTCAGCGGCGATGCATTAACGGCATTTTTCAGCGCACAATCTCAAGCGGCGCAGTTGCATCAACAGTTTTTAGCTATCCCGCAGCAATACGGCGATACCTTCACGACACTGATGACTGAACAAGCCAAGATGGCAAGCCTTGGCATTGCAATCCCTGAAAGCCTGCAACGCTCGATGGAAATGTTCCACCAGCATCAAGCGCAAACCCTGCAAAGCCACACCGAATTTATGCAGCTACAAAGCAGTAGCAGCCAAGCGGCCTTGGCGATGTTAAACAATGCGCCGATTAACTTTACTCCAGCAGTTGCAAGTCAGCCACGAGCAACTGCGCCGGCTCCAGCACCTTTTGCTGCATCGACAGTTGCGCACAATGCCGCACCAGTAGCGGCTCAGGCTGTTGCGATGAGACCAGCAATTAACACACCTGTTGCACCTGTTGTGCAAACCGCTCCCGTTGCTCATGCGCCTGCTGCGACAGTACAAGTTGCGCCAGCAGCTCCTGCCGCTCCTGCATTAGTCATGCCTGCTGTAGTGATGCCAGAAGTGACACCTGTGGCAACAGCAACGAGCGGTTTAAGCGCTGCATTAGTGCAACAAACCATGATGGCTGTGGTGGCTGACAAGACTGGCTATCCGACTGAAATGCTGGAGCTCAGCATGGATATGGAAGCCGATTTAGGTATCGATTCGATTAAACGCGTTGAAATCTTAGGCACAGTGCAAGATGAGCTACCAGGCTTACCTGAACTCAGCCCAGAAGATTTGGCCGAGTGTCGCACCTTGGGTGAAATCGTTAGCTATATGAATAGCAAATTACCTGCAGCGGGAGCTATTGCTTCGACAGCTGCGCCAGTTGCGCAAACCATTGCAGCTCCTGCATCTAACGGCTTAAGTGCTGCTCTTGTTCAACAAACCATGATGGCTGTGGTGGCCGACAAGACAGGCTACCCCACTGAAATGCTGGAACTCAGCATGGATATGGAAGCCGATCTAGGTATCGACTCCATCAAGCGCGTTGAAATCTTAGGTACAGTGCAAGACGAACTGCCCAGCTTACCTGAACTCAGCCCAGAAGATCTGGCCGAGTGTCGTACCTTAGGTGAAATCGTTGACTACATGAACTCTAAACTGCCAGCGGCTGGCCAAGTTGTAGTTTCTACAACAACGCCAACAACTCCTGCAGCCAGCGGTTTAAGTGCTGCGTTAGTGCTGCAAACTATGATGACTGTGGTGGCTGACAAAACAGGCTATCCGACTGAAATGCTGGAGCTCAGCATGGATATGGAAGCCGATCTCGGTATCGATTCAATTAAGCGCGTTGAAATCCTAGGCACAGTGCAAGACGAACTGCCAGGTTTACCTGAGCTCAGCCCAGAAGATTTGGCCGAGTGCCGTACTTTGGGTGAAATCGTTAACTACATGCAAAGTAAGCTTACACAAAATGACAAGCTGCCTGCAGCGGGCGCAGTTATCGTAGCAACTCATGTGACAACTGCCGCGCATGCCGCCAGCGGTTTAAGCGCTGCGTTAGTGCAACAAACCATGATGGCTGTGGTGGCCGACAAGACAGGCTATCCCACTGAAATGCTGGAACTGAGCATGGATATGGAAGCTGATCTAGGTATCGATTCTATCAAGCGCGTTGAAATCTTAGGCACAGTGCAAGACGAACTGCCGGGCTTACCTGAGCTGAATCCTGAAGATCTGGCCGAGTGTCGCACCTTAGGTGAAATCGTTGACTACATGAACAGCAAACTACCTGCAATGGGCTCGACTTCAACTACAACAGCAGCACAAGTCACTGTTACCGCTACAATAAATAACGGCTTAAGTGCTGAAAAAGTCCAACAAACCATCATGTCAGTAGTGGCCGACAAGACTGGCTACCCCACTGAAATGCTAGAACTCAGCATGGATATGGAAGCCGATTTAGGTATCGATTCCATCAAGCGCGTTGAAATTTTAGGCACAGTGCAAGACGAGCTACCGAGTTTACCTGAACTCAATCCTGAAGATCTGGCCGAGTGTCGCACCTTAGGTGAAATAGTTAGCTATATGCAAAGCAAGCTAGGCCAAAACGCGGTAAGCCAGAATGCCGCGCCAGTTAGCGCTGTCGTTCAGCCTGAACCTAATATCGATTTACCGCCACACAGTGAGGTAGTGCTAAAAAAGTTGCCAGCGGCGGCTGAGCTAGCGCAACTATCGCCACAGCAATCGTCAAAGCAATCAGCGCAACAAGCTCTAACACGCGTTTTTGCTAAAGATGCCTGCATTATCATTAGCGATGATGGTCACAATGCTGGCGTACTTGCTGAAAAATTGCATGCTCAAGGTTTAACGGTTGCGGTTGTGCGCTCGCCTGAAAGCCTTGTAGCCAGTGCATCACCGCTCAATAGCCACATTGCCAGCTTCACATTGGCGGCGATTGACGATGCCAGCATCAGCGCAGTGATTAATGAGATCAAAAACTTAGGTCCAGTTGCAGGCTTTATTCATCTGCAACCACAACATAAAACCTCAGCCGATGCGAAAGGTTTAGTGTTGTCCAGTGCCGCCAAAGTGTCGGTCGAGCAAGCGTTCTTATTCGCCAAGCACTTACAACCGCTTTTAACAACAGCAGCAACCGCCAATACTGGCAGCAGCTTTATCAGCGTCAGTCGTATCGACGGTGGTTTTGGTTATCTTAACCACAGCCAAATTGCCCGCAGCGAGTTAAACCAAGCGGCATTGGCAGGTCTGACTAAAACCTTGAGCCACGAGTGGCCGAACGTGCATTGCCGCGCCTTAGATATCGCGCCAGCACTTGATGCCAAGCAACTGGCTAATGCGGTGATCACTGAGTTATTCGCAACCGATAAGCTATTAGAAGTCGGTGTGAGTGAAGCAGGTGCAACAGAAACGCTGGCACGCGTGACCTTAGTTGCAGGCAAGGCAGATACCCGCCACGGCGCAGCTAACTTGACCAGTGCAGATAAAATTCTGGTGACTGGCGGCGCAAAAGGCGTGACCTTTGAATGTGCCTTGAGTCTGGCAAAACGCAGCAAGGCGCACTTTATCCTTGCCGGCAGAAGCAGCCAACAAACCATTCCCGCTTGGGCACAGGGTAAAAATAACAGCGAACTTAAAGCCGCTGCCATTGCCCACATTCAAAGCTTGGGCGAGAAACCCACGCCAAAACAAGTGGATGCCTTAGTATGGTCAGTGCAAAGCAGCCTAGAAATTGCAGCCGCACTAGAAGCCTTTACCGCCGTGGGCGCGAGCGCCGAGTACTTAAGTCTCGATGTAAACAATCCAGATGCGATCGCCAGCACTATAGTGCCGATCACCGAGTTGTCGCCGATTACTGGCATCATCCATGGTGCGGGCGTACTCGCTGATAAACACATCCAAGACAAAACTTTAGATGAGTTGGCACGGGTGTATGGCACTAAGGTCACAGGTATAAGCAATCTACTTGCCGCACTGGATTTAGATAAATTAAAACTGATTGCCCTATTCTCTTCGGCGGCGGGTTTTTACGGCAATACTGGCCAAAGCGATTACGCCATGTCCAACGACATACTCAACAAAGCCGCACTGCAACTGGCGCAGCAACTGCCAAATGCTAAAGTAATGAGCTTCGATTGGGGTCCGTGGGACGGCGGCATGGTGAATCCTGCGCTGAAAAAGATGTTTATGGATCGCGGTGTTTATGTGATCCCGTTAAAGGCAGGTGCTGAGTTATTTGCGAGCCAATTGCTGAGCAACACAGGCGCACAATTGCTGGTCGGTACTGACATGCAAGGCAGCGCACCCCATGACGACACTTCTAATAAAGTGCAAGAGACTGAAGGTAGCAATCTAAAAAAGCCTGAAGCGGATCTGACCACTGACTCGTCGGGTCCGCATGCTTTGCTTAACGCTTTAAATCCAAGCGCAGTAAATATAAGCGCGGTAAAACTGCAGCGCACACTGGACCCTAAGGCAATGATCTTTATTGAAGATCACTGCATTAACGGTAATCCCGTATTACCGACTGTGTGCGCGATTCAGTGGATGCGTGAAGCCGCCTTTGATGTGCTCAAGCAGCCTGTCAAAGTGCAAAGCTACAAGCTGTTGAAGGGCATTATTTTCGACGCTATGACGTTAGAAAACGGTGCGCCCATCACGCTAGAACTTGAGCTTGCACCGATTGCGTTAACGGATAAAGCCGCGAAAGACACAGACGAGTGCTTGAGTGGACAATTCAGTGCCTTAATCAGCTTTGAAGGTCGTCCGCAATATCAAGCCATCTTAGTGATTGATGATGCAGTTGATGACGCGGCTAGTGATTACTTAGCCACTAACAGCAAAGCAACTGCCTTTGACGCGCATAGCTTGTCAGGACTTTCTGCCATCACAACTGCGAGCAACCTTTACAGCGACGGCACGCTTTTCCACGGCCCAAGACTGCAAGGTATTGAGTCTGTGGTGAAGTTTGACGATGCGAGCTTAGTCGCCAAGGTGAACCTACCCCATGTTGCGTTAGCGGACTGCGGGAGTTTTGTGCCCAATCTGGCCCCTAAAGGCTCACAAGCTTTTGCGGAAGATTTGCTGCTGCAGGCGATGCTGGTATGGGCGAGACTCAAATATGGCGCGGCGAGTTTGCCATCAAGCATTGGTGAGTTTATCTCCCATGCGCCGTTTGCCTTTGGCGATACAGGTTATCTAGTGCTCGAGGTGGTAAAACACTCTGGCCGTGCCCTTGAAGCCAATATTGCACTTTATCATCAAGATGGCCGCTTGAGCTGCGAGATGAACAACGCCAAAGTCACCATCAGCAAAAACCTTAACGGTGCATTCTTAGCCAATAAAGTTGCGGTTAATCAAACCGCTGCGAATAAAGCCATTGAAAGCGTGGAGGCAAAAGTCGAGTGAATTTAGCCCACACTTTAGCAACTCTACATAGCGGCCAAACTGAAACGTCGATAGCAGACACTGCTATGACTGAAAAGCTTGCCAAGCCACTGCGTATTGCAGTGTTGCTTGGCGACGCGGTCAATCTTGACTCTCACTCAGCCCAAGTATTAGAGACGTTTGCGGAACGTGAAAGAGTTCAAATTTGCGCTTTAGATGCTGCCCCATCTACAACACAAGAGCCGACAGCTCATGAACCAAGAGGGCATAAACCGTCAGTGTATGAGCAAAGCTCGCTCACTGCCTTGTTAGGCCAAGCAACAACAGCCATTGAGCAAGGCAAGCTCGTTGAACTTAAATTCAATGATGGCAATCAGCCCCAGCCTTTGACTCAGTCTCTGTATTTGCTTGATGGTTTACGCGCCGCCAAACTGCGCCTCCACGCCCACGCGTTTATTGCTGGTTTTGCCGCTGGCAATCAAACTACAGGTGTTGCAAATGCAGCGGCTGTTGCAAATGCGGCGTTAGTAGCGGCAAAGCGCAGCCCTGCACAAACCGTTCAGCATCAACTCGTCGCCAACACTCTCAACGGGGCCTTTGTTGCGCTGCGCCAAGGCGTAACCGCCCTCGCTGCGCGAGCACAAGCGCCGCTTCATGGCGCAACTGATATTAAAGAGGCAAACGACACAAATCATCAAGCGGGCTATTGGTTTAGCGACCAACATCAAGCGCGGGTGTTGTGCCTAAATCTTGTCGCAAAAACGTCAAATCAAACGGATGAGTCTCGACATCTAAACCAAAGTATTGTGCTGACCCAAGGCACACAACTTGCCGCACCCAAAGCCCTTGTTGATGAAAACAGACTATTTGTGCCGATAAGTGGTAACAATATTGATTCACTCATCGCGCAAGTATTGCAGCTAGTTAACACAGTGGAAAATGGCGTAGGCTTTCACGCAGACTTTCGCGCTGAGCAACTCAAACCTTGGTTTGAACGCTATGATGCCAACGCACCACTGGCATTAGTCTTGATGGCAGCATCGATTGATGACCTCAAACTTGAAGCCAAAGCTATGCTTTCGGCGCTTGAAAGTGATGCTGTTCGTCATCATGGTCAACACTTTAAAACGCCAGCGGGTAGCTGTTTCACCGCTAAGCCGCTAGGGGATGCAGGACTTACCTTTGTATACCCCGGCGTTGGCACTGTTTACGCCAATATGTTCAATAACTTGCATGAGTATTTCCCCGCGCTGTATCACCAGCTAGAACGTGAAGGCGATTTAAGCGCCATGCTGCAATCATCGCAGATTTATGCGGCAGATGTTAAAGCGGCAACTGACATGAGCTTAAGCCAACAAGCGATTAGTGGCGTGGGCGCCAGTTATCTATTCACTAAACTGTTGACCCAAGTCTTTAATATTAAGCCAAAAATGGCGCTCGGTTACTCAATGGGCGAAGCAGCCATGTGGGCCAGCCTAGATGTGTGGCAAACGCCCCACGGGATGATCAACGCCACCGAAAATAGCGATATTTTCAACCATGCCATTTCTGGCGAGCTAACCGCAGTGCGCCGAGCATGGCAGCTTAAGGATAATGAATCCATAGTGTGGAATAGCTTTGTGGTGCGCGCCGATAGCCATGAAATCAAGGCTTTATTGCCAGAGTTCCCTCGCGCTTACTTAGCCATCACCCAAGGTGATACCTGCGTCATTGCCGGTTGCGAAACAAGCTGTAAAGCCCTGCTTGCCACATTAGGCAAACGCGGGATTGCCGCCAATCGCGTCACGGCCATGCATACCGCACCTGCCCTGTTAGTCCACGGACAAGTACAAGATTTCTATACGCAAGCGCTAAAACCCGAGGCACTGAAACCTGAGGCATTAAAACCTAAGGCGCTGGAAGCGGCGGCGCAAGATTCGTCTATTCGCTTTATCAGTGCTGCGCAAACTGCGCCAGTAACCGTGGATAGCCACAGCATTGGCCGCGCGATTGCCGATACCTTTTGTTCGCCACTCGACTTTAGTGCGCTCATTCAAAATGCCACTGAGCAAGGTGCAAGGCTATTTGTCGAAGTGGGCGCCGATAGGCAAACCAGCACACTTATAGATAAAATCAGCCATGCCCATGCAGGCCAAAGCACGGTAAACGAGGCAACAGTCGCCATTGCTTGCAATGCCAAGGGTGCCGATGCGATTACCAGCTTACTCAAGTGTTTAGCTCAACTGATAAGCCACAGAGTACCGCTGTCGCTCACGCCGCTCATTCAGCCATTAAGTGCTAACGCAGCCCCTTTATCATCAGCAGTATCACCAAAAGGAGAACCCCTGTGAGTTCTCAGCATTCCCCTACTATTGATAAAACTACCGTGCCTACCATTGCGTCAAACCGCGCATCAAAAAGTGCGTCAAAAATTGCGATTGTCGGCCTCGCGACTCAGTATCCTGACGCCGATAATCCACAAACCTTCTGGCAAAATCTGTTGGATAAAAAAGACTCTCGCAGCCAAATCAGTCGCGAAAAGCTCAATGCCAATCCCGCCGATTACCAAGGTGTGCAGGGTCAGTCTGACCGTTTTTACTGTGATAAGGGCGGCTACATCCAGCACTTTGAGTTTGATGCCAAGGGCTATCAACTGCCTGAGTCTGCCTTTGACGGTTTAGATGAAAGCTTTTTATGGGCACTCGATTGCAGTCGTAAAGCCCTTCAAGACGCAGGGATTGCACCAAGCGATGCCGTACTGGCGCGCACAGGTATCGTAATGGGAACCTTGTCGTTCCCCACGGCCCGCTCCAACGAATTATTTTTGCCTCTGTATCATCAAACCGTTGAAAAGGCGCTACAAAACAAACTTAACCAAAGCGCATTTCAGCTGGCTGATTTTGGCAACTCAGTTAACGCTCTCAATGCCAATAACCAAGCATTAAACGTCGCCAATGGCGCGGTTGCACACACAGCCTCAAAGCTGGTCAGCGATGCGCTCGGTTTGGGTGGCACTCAGTTGAGTCTGGACGCCGCCTGCGCCAGTTCGGTTTATGCGCTCAAACTCGCCTGCGATTACCTAACAACAGGCAAGGCAGATATGATGCTTGCGGGCGCAGTATCGGGCGCCGATCCCTTCTTTATCAACATGGGATTCTCGATTTTCCACGCCTATCCAGATCATGGTATCTCGGCGCCCTTTGATAGCAATAGCAAGGGCTTATTCGCCGGAGAAGGCGCTGGGGTGTTAGTCTTAAAACGCTTAGAAGATGCCGAGCGCGATGGCGATAACATCTATGCCGTCGTTAGCGGCATTGGTTTGTCGAACGACGGTAAAGGCCAGTTTGTATTAAGCCCCAACAGCAAGGGCCAAGTACAAGCCTTCGAGCGCGCCTATAATGCGGCAAACACACTGCCTGCCAATATCGAAGTGATTGAATGCCATGCCACAGGCACGCCGCTTGGGGATAAGGTCGAACTCGCTTCGATGGAACGCTTTTTTGAGGACAAACTCGCAGGCTCTGCAGTGCCGCTGATCGGTTCGGCAAAATCCAACTTAGGCCATTTACTCACAGCCGCAGGCATGCCGGGGATCATGAAGATGATTTTTGCCATGCGCTCGGGTCGACTGCCGCCAAGTATTAACTTATCAGCGCCGATATCCTCGCCTAAGGGCTTATTTAGCGCTAAAAATCTGCCAACAGAATTACATGCTTGGCCCGATAAAGCTGGCAATGACCGCCGCCACGCAGGTGTTTCCGTGTTTGGTTTTGGCGGCTGTAACGCGCATTTATTGCTGGAATCCTATGTACCGGCAAATACCAGTAGCAAACATCAGCAGAGTACAGCCCAAGTAAGCTATCAACATACACCATTAAATATCATTGGCTTAGCATCGCACTTCGGGCCTTTATCCTCCATAAATGCGCTGGATAACACCATAAGCGCGAAGCAAGATGCCTTTATCCCGCTGCCAGCTAAACGCTGGAAAGGCTTAGATAAACATCCTGAGATCTTAGCTAACTTTGGCTTGCCTGCTGTACCGCAAGGCGCCTATATCGACCAGTTCGATTTTGACTTCCTGCGCTTTAAAGTGCCGCCCAATGAAGACGACCGCCTGATCTCCCAGCAACTGCTGCTGATCAAAGTGGCCGATGAAGCGATTCGTGATGCTAACTTAATGCCAGGTGGCAAGGTTGCTGTATTAGTGGCGATGGAAACAGAGCTTGAATTGCACCAGTTCCGTGGCCGAGTGAATCTGCACACGCAACTGGCCGACAGCCTTAAAAAACAAGGGATAACACTCACACAAGCTGAGTATCTTGCCCTTGAAAAGATCGCCATGGACAGTGTGCTCGATGCCGCCAAACTGAACCAATACACCAGTTTTATTGGCAACATCATGGCGTCACGTATCGCATCCCTTTGGGACTTTAACGGCCCTGCCTTTACCATTTCGGCGGCGGAGCAATCGGTCGCCCGCTGTATCGATGTGGCCGAAAATCTGTTGTCCCAAGAATCCTTAGATGCCGTAGTGATCGCCGCCGTCGATTTAAGTGGCAGTTTAGAGCAAGTGATCCTCAAAAACGCCGTATCGCCAGTGGCATTTAATGCGACTGACACTGGCTGGAAAGTCGGTGAAGGTGCTGGCGCGTTAGTACTCACGACAGCGCAACTAAGTGCAACCCAGCCAAGTAATGCCGCTGACAATGCTAATGCCAATAGCAGCTATGGCGACAGTTATGGTCACATCAGCGGCCAAGTATTTGGCGCGATTTGTGACATACAAGGTAATAGCAACACAGCACGTATTTGCGATGACTTGCTAACCCAAGCCAAGGTGAATAGCAGCCAGATTAGCTTGATTGAAACCAGTATTGCAGTTGAGCAAATTGCCGATTCAGAGTTGGTACTCAATACCCTGTTGCCGAGTGTGAACCAGCGCAGCCAAGCTGCTGATACCCTAGGCCACAACTTTGCCGCCGCAGGAATGGCGAGTATTTTGAGCGCGCTGCTTCAGCTTAAAAATCAGGTGCAGCTTAAAAATCAAGCGCAACTTAACAAGCATTCTTCTCAAGCTCAGCAGAACGCGCTCGTAGCGACGTTTAGCCAAGGTAAATGCTCGCAGTTACTGCTCAGCCAAAGTGCCACGCAAGCATACAATTTGCAGCAAAGGCTAGATCAAGATTTAACGCTTTCTGAGCAAAAACACTTAATAAAACAAGTGACACTCGGTGGCCGCGATATCTATCGGCATATCCTTGATACGCCGCTCGCAGGCCTTGATGCTATACAACAAAAAGCCCAAGCCATGACAGCACTGCCAGCGCGCAGCCAACGCAAACATTTGGCCCAAATAACGAGCAAAGACACGAGTCGCTTTGCAATAAGCAGCCCAACCACGGCTCAACAAAAAGAGACATTAAGCAGCATGCCAATTAATGCCCTAAGCACCAATAAAAACGCCACTCAAGCAGAGCTAAAAGACGCGGCATTTTTAAGCAATCAGCAACTCGCCCGTGAGGCGCATTTAGCCTTTTTACAAAGCCGTGCTGAAGGCTTGAAACTGGCCGATGCCTTGATGAAAGCCCAGCTTGCCAGCGAGTTAGCCGTCAATGGCCAAGCTGCGCCAGTACAACAGCAAGCCATTGTTCAGGCATCTGCGACAGCGGTTCTTCCACATCCTGTGCTTTTTCCCAATCATGCAAAAGTGCCTGAGTACACGCCGCCAACACCGATAAGCAAGCCTTGCATTTGGGATTATGCGGATTTAGTCGAGTACGCCGAAGGTGATATCGCTAACGTCTTTGGCCAAGATTACGCCATTATCGACAGCTACTCGCGTCGTGTACGCCTGCCAACCACAGACTATTTGCTGGTATCTCGGGTAACGAAATTAAACGCCCAGATGAACCAATATCAGCCTTGCACTATGACCACAGAATACGACATTCCTGTGGACGCACCGTATTTGGTCGATGGCCAAATTCCTTGGGCCGTGGCGGTTGAATCGGGTCAATGCGACTTGATGCTGATCAGCTACTTAGGTATCGATTTTGAAAACAAGGGCGAGCGCGTTTATCGCCTGCTCGATTGCACCCTGACCTTCCTTGGCGACTTACCGCGCGGTGGCGACACCCTGCGCTACGACATTTCCATCAATCACTTTGCCCGCAATGGCGATACCTTGTTGTTCTTCTTCTCCTACGAATGTTTCGTGGGTGACAAGCTGATCCTGAAAATGGATGGCGGCTGTGCCGGCTTCTTCACCGATAAAGAACTGGCCGACGGCAAAGGCGTTATTCACACCGAAGCCGAAATCAAAGCACGCAACCTCGCCTTGAACAATCCGAATAAGCCGCGCTTTAATCCGCTGCTTAACTGCGCGCAAAACCAATTTGATTACAGCCAAATCCATAAACTGCTCGGCGCAGATATCGGTGGCTGTTTTGGCGGTGCCCATGCGGCGCATCAAGCCCAACACGGTTTGCAGCCATCTTTATGTTTTGCATCCGAAAAATTCCTGATGATTGAACAGGTCAGCAATCTTGAGGTGCATGGCGGCGCGTGGGGCTTAGGCTCAGTTCAAGGCCATAAGCAGCTCGAAGCCGACCATTGGTATTTCCCATGTCATTTCAAGGGCGACCAAGTGATGGCGGGGTCATTAATGGCTGAAGGTTGTGGTCAATTACTGCAATTCTTTATGCTGCATATTGGGATGCACCTCGGTGTAAAAAACGGTCGTTTCCAACCGCTCGAAAACGCATCACAAAAAGTGCGCTGTCGTGGTCAAGTCTTGCCGCAATCTGGCCTGCTCACCTATCGCATGGAAATTACCGAAATCGGTATGAGCCCGCGCCCGTATGCTAAGGCGAATATCGATATTTTGCTTAATGGCAAAGTGGTCGTGGATTTCCAAAACCTTGGTGTGATGATCAAAGAAGAAGCCGAATGCACCCGCTACCTCGCCGATAATGATGCCAGCACCGCTGACAATACTGCTAAAAATGCTGCTTCGGCTGCGACGCTGGTTTCAACAGCACCCGCATCGTTTGCCGCGCCGTTGATGGCCCAGCTGCCAGATTTAACTGCGCCAACCAACAAAGGCGTAGTGCCGCTTAAGCATGTACCTGCGCCGATTGCGCCAGCGGATTCAAAGTACGCCAACCGCGTGCCCGATACCCTGCCGTTCACGCCGTACCACATGTTCGAATTTGCCACTGGCGACATCGAAAACTGCTTCGGCCCCGATTTCAGTATCTATCGCGGCCTTATTCCACCGCGCACGCCCTGTGGTGATTTACAGCTGACCACCCGCGTCATTGCGATTGACGGCAAGCGCGGCGAGCTGAAAAAGCCCTCTTCGTGTATCGCTGAATACGAAGTGCCCGCAAGTGCTTGGTATTACGATAAAAACAGCCATCATGCCGTGATGCCCTATTCTGTGCTGATGGAAATATCACTGCAGCCAAACGGTTTTATCTCAGGTTATATGGGCACCACCTTGGGCTTCCCCGGCCAAGAGCTATTTTTCCGCAACTTGGACGGTAGCGGTAAGCTGCTGCGCCATGTGGATTTACGCGGCAAGACAATCGTAAACGACTCACGTTTGTTATCGACTGTGATCGCTGGCAGCAATATCATCCAAAATTTCAGCTTCGAGCTAAGCTGCGATGGCGAGCCTTTCTACCAAGGTAAAGCGGTATTTGGTTACTTCAAGGGCGATGCACTGAAAAACCAACTTGGCATAGATAATGGCAAGATCACTCAGCCTTGGCATGTGCAAAATGGCATAGCCGCCGATAGCCAAATCAATCTGTTAGATAAACAGCATCGCAGCTTTAACGCGCCAGAAGGTCAGCCGCATTACCGTTTAGCGGGCGGTCAGCTTAATTTTATCGACAAGGCCGAAATCGTGAAAGCCGGAGGTAAAGCGGGCCTTGGCTATTTATACGCCGAGCGCACGATTGACCCGAGTGATTGGTTCTTCCAATTCCATTTCCATCAAGATCCTGTGATGCCAGGCTCCTTAGGGGTTGAAGCCATTATCGAGCTGATGCAAACCTATGCGATTGACCAAGACCTTGGTGCGGGTTTTAACAATCCTAAATTTGGGCAGATTTTATCGGATATCAAATGGAAATATCGCGGCCAAATTAACCCATTAAACAAGCAGATGTCGCTGGATGTGCACATTACCAGCGTGACAGACGACAATGGCAAACGCATCATTATGGGCGATGCCAACTTGAGTAAAGATGGCCTGCGGATTTATGAAGTTAAAGATATCGCCATCTGTATTGAAGAAGCTTAATGAGTTTACGCTGTTAGAAAGACGCTAATCTCGAATAACAAATAACGAATAACGAATAACAAATAGTTGCGCCGCCTTGGCTATCCACATCGCACAGGGCGGCACAAATAACATGAGAACACCTATGACTAGCCATACTCTAGATCAATTCAATAGCAATAACGAAAAACTCAGCCCTTGGCCGTGGCAAGTCAACGATGCCGAGCTGTGCTTTGATATCGACTCATTAGGCAAAAAACTCAAAGATTTAAGCCAAGCCTGTTACTTAGTCAATCACAGTGAAAAAGGCTTAGGCATAGCGCAAACAGCCGAAGTGACCACAAGTGACAGCCAAGCGCCACTAGGCTCACACCCCGTCAGCGCCTTTGCGCCCGCCCTTGGCACCCAAAGTTTAGGCGACAGTAATTTTCGCCGCGTACACGGGGTTAAATACGCTTACTACGCCGGCGCTATGGCAAACGGTATTGCCTCGGAAGAACTGGTTATCGCCCTTGGCCAAGCGGGTATTTTGTGTTCGTTTGGCGCGGCGGGGTTAATCCCATCGCGCGTTGAAGCGGCCATTACTCGCATTCAAGCGGCGCTACCCAATGGTCCTTACGCCTTTAATTTAATTCACAGCCCAAGCGAGCCCGCATTAGAGCGCGGCAGTGTTGAGTTGTTCTTAAAACATAAAGTGCGCACGGTCGAAGCCTCGGCATTTTTAGGGTTAACGCCGCAAATCGTCTATTACCGCGCGGCGGGTTTGAGCCGCGACGAACATGGCGACATCGTCATTGGCAACAAAGTCATAGCCAAAATCAGCCGCACCGAAGTCGCGACTAAGTTTATGGAGCCGGCGCCGGCCAAAATCCTCCAGCAATTAGTAAGTGACGGCCTTATCAGCCAAGACCAAATGGCGATGGCATTGCTTGTGCCGATGGCGGACGACATCACAGCCGAAGCTGACTCTGGTGGTCATACCGACAATCGCCCGTTAGTCACGCTTTTACCGACGATTTTGGCGCTAAAAGATGAAATCCAAGCTAAGTATCAATACAAAACGCCCATCCGTGTGGGCGCAGGCGGCGGTGTCGGCACTCCCGATGCAGCATTAGCCACCTTCAACATGGGCGCGGCGTTTATCGTCACAGGTTCAATCAACCAAGCTTGCGTCGAAGCGGGCGCGAGTGAACACACTCGTAAGTTACTCGCCACCACAGAAATGGCCGATGTGACTATGGCGCCTGCAGCCGATATGTTCGAAATGGGCGTGAAATTACAAGTGGTTAAGCGCGGTACTTTGTTCCCAATGCGCGCCAATAAGCTTTATGAAATCTACACCCGTTACGATTCGATTGATGCCATCCCTGCGGACGAGCGTAAAAAACTCGAAGAGCAAGTGTTCCGCTCATCACTCGATGACATTTGGGCTGGCACAGTCGCCCACTTTAACGAGCGCGATCCTAAGCAAATCGAGCGCGCACTGGATAACCCCAAACGTAAGATGGCGCTGATTTTCCGCTGGTATTTGGGTCTGTCTAGCCGCTGGTCAAACACAGGCGAAATCGGCCGCGAAATGGATTACCAAATTTGGGCAGGCCCAGCGCTCGGCGCATTTAATGCGTGGGCCAAAGGCAGTTATTTAGATGACTATAAGGCCCGTAATGCGGTGGATTTAGCCAAACATTTAATGGTGGGCGCGGCGTATCAATCTCGGATTAACTTGCTGTTATCCCAAGGTGCGAGCATTCCAGTTAGCCTGCAGCGCTGGAAACCACTGAATCGTTTTTAAGCACTACGGAACAATAGATACATCAAGTAGGGACTCAACTCCCTGCTTGATGCAGTTTTCTTCTCTACCTCGTTAAATCGAAGCGCCTACGATAATCGAAGCGCCTACGTTATTGCCAATCTAATCTCTTGAGTTATAGGCTTTGTTTGTGCCAATGCAGCTAAGCACTGTCGCTCTAGTGGCACGCCGTGAACCCATCCCTGGGGGCTCAACGGAAAAGTCCCTTTTCCCGATGGCCACTGCCGCGATAGCGCTCGCCTGCAACTAATGGCATTAACTGTGACCATCCGCATACGGTCAAGCCTGACTAACAAGCCAATAGAATCTAAAGGGAAAACACCGTAAGATACCGACTCGTTAATCGAATTGTATGTACTGCTAGGATATGGATACCGCATGGCTCATCAAAGCTTAAACGACTTGCCCGTCTTAACCGACGACTTCGGCCTTTACACTACTTTTGTAGAAGGTATCGCTGAAGAGATACGTCAGAGTCAGGCACCTAAAACCATCGCTATTACAGGTTATTGGGGCAGCGGCAAGACCAGCGTTTTAGCGCAGTTATACGCACAGTTATTCGGTGAAAACCCACCTTCGATAAAGGGTGAAGCGGTTCCTACCTCTAACGATGCTACCCCGCATTACCATGGCGTATGGTTCGAAGCATGGCGCTATCAACATGAGCCTCAGCCCATTATCGCCCTTATGCATACTATGCGTCAGTCCTTCAGTCAGAAGAGAAAGCTTTTTGACCAAACGGGAAAAATACTCAATGTCAGTGCAGTAGCGGGGCTTAGTGTGCTTGATGGCGCGATCAAAATGTTAAGTGGGGGCATGGTTTCTGGCCTGGATAAGATCCCATACATCGGCGAAAAGTACGAAAGAGACAATTTACTCAGCCAACTCTCGACCGATCAGATCAATAATGCCCTCCGCACTGCCATTGATCACTTACTGACAAACAAAGTTAAGATAGGTGAGACAGATAGAAAATGTATTATTTTTATCGATGATCTTGATCGCTGTGATGCGGCAACAGCCAAAAAACTGCTAGAGGGCATCAAGGTTTACCTCAATCTGGAAAACTGTATTTTCGTGATTGCCATCGACCCCGCGCAGTTGGAAGCCAGCTTTAAGCTCGAACACGCGCAATTACGAAATACGGGCAATATACAAGATGTATCGAATCACGATGCAACTGAATATCTAGAAAAACTTTGCCAAGATGCCCACAGGTTGCCCATTGCCAGTCAACAGAATATTGCCGACTTTGTTGCGAATAATCTAAATAAAATACTGACAAATGAACACAACAAATATGTTGGCATTATTGCGGCAATAAAACTTGAACTCGAACAACAAAACTACCTGCCTGCCAATCCGCGACGCCTGAAAATGATCTGTAATCGTTTGGCTGCCTTTATCAGCAAAACCAGCGGCGAAAACCAAAATCAATACCATGCTCAATCCCTGCTGTTTCTCGCCAGTGCTTATGTGAGTTACAGAGAAATATACGAGATGCTCAGCGTTAGCGCTAAGTCAATTATTGATGTATTTAACTTTGCTACTAACGGTGAGTCTGAAATGTCAGCCTTCAAAAATCTCACAAATGTGAATACAAAGGCGCGCGGCGCATTTGTACATCCCAATAAAATCACTGAATTTCGCTTTACCAGCTTGCTAATAGAAAACAATGCTGACCTGCCTGCTTGGGGAGATTACCTGCATAACCTTATCCAATCCTATAATGCCGCCACTCCCGTAGAGGTCGAATAGTATGAAGTATTTCCCTGAATTTGAGCCCTCGGATAAAAGCAAATTTATTGACCTTTACCGTGAAGGATTTGACCGTTATTGCCGCCAATTAGCAGACTATTATGGTTGCCTGAATAATCAAGGCCTAGCTTTATTGGATGATGATGCCGATATAGATCAAGACAGTGCCTTTATCGATGATCTCTTCGTACTGCCAAGCTTTGGCAATAGTGCCACCAGCGCCGAGAACTTCGATGCTGCGCAGCAAACGCTGCAGGCCAAGGACAATATCAGCCTAGCCAAGCTGTTAGCTGCAAAACCACGGCAATTTATATTAGGCGACCCAGGGATAGGCAAAACGACTTTTCTGCATTGGCTGGCAATAAGCCTAGCCCACCATAGAAGTAACTATGTGCAACAGGCCATGGGGCCCTTACTGCCAATTCTTTTAAGGGTGAGGGATTTTCGTGCCTTTCTCACTGTGCACAATAATACGGAGCAATTTCTCACCAATATAAGGGGCTATTTAGGCTCCCTTGGTGAACTGTTGGATCTAGATAAGCTCACTGAGGCCATGGCCAATGGTCAGGTCTTACTGTTGGTCGACGGATTGGATGAAATCGGCAAGCAGGAAATGCTGAATCTGGGGCAAACTCTAGCAGCTCTGTTTAGCCAATATCCATCATGCCGATGCATTATGACCGCGCGGGTGGTCGGTTTTGACGCCTCTTTGCTTTGGCCCTTTGTCAATATTGATAACAATCAGCCACTAGATTTACACGAATTACATGAGGCGTATGAATTTGATATTCAGGCTAAAGATGGGCTTAACGTTAAGCGAGCCAATCCAAACAGACTTAAGCGTAAGACTGATGCATCCCAACTACATGACTTTCTGCTCTATTATATCCAGCCACTCAATAATGAGCAGCGACTCCAGTTTAGCCAAAAATGGTGCAAAATCTATGTAAACACTAGCGATGCACAAGCGCAGTTTATCGACGATCTACAGGCCGCTTTTGACGGTAACGATGCGCTCAATAACTTATCGCGCACTCCTGTACTGCTGAATATGATCTGCTTTATTCAACAACGCCGTGGTCGCCTGCCCAATGGTCGGGCAGAACTCTACCAGAAAATCATCGAGACCTATTTGGTTAGCATGGACAGGGCCAGAGGCATAAAAAATAACTTTATCGACAGCGAAGATTTCGACTATACCGACATACGCAACTGGCTAGCGAAACTGGCCTATGCGATGCAGTTAGGGAAGCTGAGTGAATTATTAGGTAAAACTGGTAACAACAATGTTCAAATTGAAAACCTCTATTTTGATAATGATGTTAGCCGCGTCACCAGCCTTACAGAAAGTGAACTGACAAGATTCTTCGCTAAAGAGCTAGAAGAAGTCTATGAAGATAAAGGCAAATGCCAGAAAACCGCCAAAAACTTAATCGATTATATCAAGCGCCGTACTGGCTTTTTGATCGACAGGGGGCAGGATGCCGAGCAAGGGCACGAGGCAGTATTTGCTTTCAGTCACTTGTCTTTTCAAGAATATTTTGCCGCCCACTTCATTAGCCAACAATGGTCACAGTTGAGTTGCAATGTAAAGTTAGTCGACTCCTTAACCTACAGCTGTAACAACCAAAGCTGGTTCGAATGCTGGCAGTTGGTGTTTGAAGATTATTCTCAAAACGGCAACAGCCGTCAGCAACACAGCCAATTCATCAAGAAACTATTTGGTTCAGTAGATCTGCTTGCTGAAAAATTCTCCGACAAAAGGAAGCGTTTTAGAGAGAAACCAGATTATGCACTCCATTTACTGAGTAAAATCATACTTAACCCTGCGGTCAAGCTAGCGCCCAACGACCGTCAAGGGCAAGCCACTGAATTGTGGATATATAACTTGCGCGAATTTTATAAAGGTTCGGCATCAATCTATACCCTATGGCCCGAGCTTTGCCGGGATTATGATAAGGTAGACAGTCTAAGCCGCAGGGCGATCGCAGCCGCCTTCGAACATTATGGGCATGAGAATGTATTAGGTCTCAATTTAAGCGGCGTGCAATCTGCTGATTTACGTCCATTGAAACTATGGCCCAACTTAAAGTATTTGATTTTAAATGATACCCAAGTTAATAACTTACAGTTATTGAAAGATTTTAAGCAACTGGACACTCTCGAATTCGATAATACCCAAGTCTCAGACTTAACACCGCTAACCCAGTTTACCGAGCTTAGAAGCCTATCTTTCTCAAACACAGCCGTATCTGATTTAACGCCGCTAACAGGGCTATCAAAACTAACAACTATTTATATGAACTACGGCCAAGTGGTCGAGTTAACGCCATTGGCGGAACTGCTAATGCTAAAGACTCTTATGCTCAATGGAACAAATGTGTCAGATTTATCGCCACTAACCAACTTAACTCAAATTGATTTTCTCGGATGCAACAATACAGATGTAGCAGATTTGACGCCGCTGGCGAAATTAACGGAGCTGACACTGCTTTGGCTAAATAACTCTCAGGTCTCGGACTTAGCATTTTTAGCAAGCATGCCAAACTTATGGTATTTAGAAGTAGCCAACACTTCTATCGCAGACCTAACGCCATTAGAAAAATTAATAGGGCTAAAGTGCCTTGATATATCCCACACTCAAGTGACCGATCTCACGCCACTGGCCAAACTACCAAGCTTAGTAGAAGTGTTAGCTAGCGGATGTAAGCTTGATGCGGCAAGCCTGCAAAACTTACCCGAACACATCAAAGTGCATCTTGATTGACGAGGATAGTTTGTTGATTTAATTCAATGATATTAGCAAGTCATGACGCTATCCGATTTGCACGGCTGCACTCGCTCGCATCTAGCACACTCGCATGATGGCTCATCAAAACAGGGAGGTTTTGATGACAGCAATCATTGAGCGCCGCGCGTTTTTAACCACAGTAATTGCTTGGCGTTAAAAAGCCCATAGAGAACAAGCCGACACTGATTAATTAATGAATTGATTCACGAATTAACAGTGTCGGCTTTTATTTGTCTTTACTTATGGACGACATCAGCTCACAGTCTTTGATTCAACGTATTAGGCTGAAACTCTTACCGAAGCTTAGGTAAAAATTGCCTACCCCTCTTTTAATTCACTCACACCATTTTAAATAAAATGATTTAAATTATATTTAAAATCAATTAACTACTTAAAATTTTTAAAGTTGGCATTAAGATCGCAATCAAGTAAGAGCCATTAGCCGTTACCTTACAAGTGACACAAACGGTCATGAGAAGGATTAATACAAGGGCAGGAGGTTATTATGCTAGGTTGGACATTAGTATTTCTAGTTGTTGCCGTGATTGCCGGGTTGTTAGGATTTGCTGGGATTGCTGGCGCAGCGGCGGGAATAGCGAAAATCATTTTCTTCATATTTATTGTGTTATTAGTGATTTCTCTGCTGATCAATGCCCTTAAGGGTAAATCACCGCGACTATAATTTTTTTAGAAAAGGAGATAGATATGAAACCATTTACCCTGATGACAAGTGCAGCATTCGCATTATTACTCGCCCTAGGTTTAACGGCCTGTAGTGATAACAAAGCCGAAGACGCGGGCGAAAAAATCGATGAAGTAATGACTGATACAGGTAACGCTATCGAAGATGCCTGTGAAGAAGTCAAAGAAGGTGTTAAAGCTAAAGATACTAAGTGCTAAACAAATCTCACTTTAGGGTGGCAATAGACTCGTCTACTGCCACCCTTTTGGTTTAGACTCGCTCATTTCTGCATCTCTCATCTCGACATCTATCCATTCAAGTGCAACGATTTTAACCAAGAACAATGGCATTGGAGGACTTGCATGCTAACGAAGATCCACATCAAATATTTGTACACTGCAGGTGCAGTATTGTTAGCCTATTTTGCAGTAACAGACACTTCTCCCCTGCTCACTTTCATTTGTGCATGGACAAGTCTGTCACTGTTTTTAGTCGGTTCAGCCTATTGGTTTAATCTCGCCAGTATTTTTAGAAAACGCCAAGATGGCACTATCCCTTGGTATATTCGTTGGGGTTTTATTCCCTTTTTATTAGGTAGTCGACTCTATAACCACTGGGCCAGAAAATACGATTCAGTACCACCCATGCAGAGGATTGATGAACATCTGTATCTCGGCTGTAGACTCTTTTCCGCAGATCTGGAAAAGATTAAAGCCAATAAGATCACTGCCATTCTGGATGTCACCGCTGAATTTGATGGCTTAGATTGGTCGCAATTTGAAGATCATATCGAGTATTTAAATATTCCCATCCTCGACCATAGCGTACCGACCAGCGCCCAACTCAATCAAGCCGTTAACTGGCTGCACCGCCAAGTGCGCGCCAATAAACAGGTACTCATCCACTGTGCTATGGGTCGTGGCCGCTCAGTGCTGGTACTCGCCGCTTATTTGGTTTGTAAAGATAAACAACAGCACTTCGCCGAAGTACTGCAGCAGATAAAGCAAATCCGCAAAACCGCTGGCTTAAACAAATGGCAATTACGCGCGCTTGATCGCATGCTCAGTCAAGGGAAAATTAACATCCACAAAGTGGCGTGGATTATCGCCAACCCAGTTTCTGGTGGCGGGAAATGGCAAGAATACAGCGAGCAAATCAAAGATGAACTCAAAGCCTATTTTGACCTGACTTTAAAACTCACAACAGCAGACGAAACTGCAAATATCTTCGCCGAGCAAGCCCGTAATGCAGGCGCTGATATCATTATCGCCTGTGGTGGCGATGGTACTGTGACTGAAGTGGCCTCTCAAATCGTTGATACGGATATCGTCTTAGGCATCATTCCTCTTGGCACAACTAATGCCCTCAGCCATGCCCTCTTTGGTTTAGGCAGTAAGCTTATTCCTATCTCTCAGGCGCTGGATAATATTATTCAAGGGCATTGCCAAGCCATTGATACCGCGCGTTGTAATGAGGCGTTAGTGTTGTTGCTTGTGGGCATAGGGTTTGAGCAACAAATGATTGAATCCGCAAACCGTGAGCGTAAAAATGCCCTCGGCCAGTTTGCCTACCTCGATGGCTTATGGCGCGCAGTGAATGCCGATATCACTTTAACCATCCAGCTCAGCTTAGATGATGCAAAACCCACAACATTGACGACCCATAGCCTAATCGTTGCCAATGCCGCACCGTTTACCAGCGTGTTGGCGCAGGGCGATGGCGAACCAAACATGACCGACGGTTTGCTCGACATTACTTGGTTGGATGCTGGCGATGAACCCAAAGAGCAGTTGCTTAGCCTCGCTGAATTAGCGATTGCAGGATGGGTAAAAGAAGGCAATAAAAATGTGCGAGATCAACAAGCGAGTGCAAGTAAAGTCCATCATGCACATGCTAAAAAGGTCACCATCAGCAGCCAGCCTAAGTGTAAATATGTGATTGATGGTGAAGTATTTGAGCCAGCGGATCTCACTATTGAAGTCCAGCCAGCATCTCTTAAAGTGTTTGTTCCTTATCAGGAAACCACAGAGCAAGATGAGTGATCGTTGTGGAGGACATCCAGCCTAACTTTTTAGGCTGGATGACTGGGCATTTATAGAACGAACAAAAAATATAAAATATTCAACAAAATAAATATAACCAGCAGAACCAGTACCCGCATGAAATTAAATTCACTACCTTTGGGAAGTGATTTTTGAGTGGTGTTACTAAAATCCTGAAATTTACAGTCTATTGCCTGCGCACATTGCTGTAGAACTTGTTGTAATTCCTTTCTATCAGTACTGTCACCCAATATCAATTGAGCACCGTTGGGCTGGTGCAATTCTAAATAAGCCAGATAATGTTGGACAGTATCTTCCGCTTGGCGATTGCGGCTGATCTGATGCCAGCGGGTGATTTGCAGCTGATAAAGTTGCACTGCTTTGATGTCCGAAAAGGCATAGGAACGCCACCGCCACAATCCCATATACCTCCCATTGAATAAACCTTTACCGAGCCACAATTGCTGTTGCTCAGCATCTAACCAACACTGTTGCTGAACAAACGCAGTCGGTAACACGGGTAACAATAGAAACAGTGTTACCCAGCCGAGAACGAGCTGTAGTATCGGATCGGGTTGTAAATAGGTTGCTCTGGCGCAGAGTAAACCAAGCAGTAATAACCCAGCAGCAAACAGCCATAATAGAGGTCGGTACTGAGTACTCAGAGTTTGAATATAAAATGCATTTTTAGAAGGTTGATTGAGTTTCACTGAACTTGTTCCTTGTTCCTTGTTCCTTGTTCCTTGTTCCAAAAATTATCTCACCATTCAATATTGACCTGTGCCAGTAACAATAAGAGGCATTGATAGTTTGCACAATCAACACCTAACTCATTTCTAGACGCTTTCGAGTTAAACCAAAGACTCACATCAACGTAAATACCAGTTGCGATATAACTCATACTGCAAATATAAGCTGCAACTTTGCAGTTGCAGCTAAGGTGTTATTGACCCGCAGCAGTATCCTCACCGGTCCAGAGTCGCATGATGCGATAAGGCGGTTTGGCTGTTTCGGCTTTTCCATTAAAGGCTTTTGCTTTATGCAATTGATTCACTGAAATATATAACCAGCCTGTTTCACCAAATTGCACACTATCTGGAAAATCCAGTAGTGGAGAACTGACCGCTGTTGTTAGTGTGCCTTTGTTATCTAGCATGGAAATGGCATTGTGGTTCAAATTGGTAAAGTAATGATTACCTTGTTTGGACGTTGCTGCGCCATCTGATACAGGCTTGGCTCCGACTAATTTTACCGTGGCGATAATTTTATCATTATTGCCTGTTTGTAAAGCTGCAGTCGATAACTGATACCAGTGAGTGCCATTCATTGCACCATAATAGAGTGTACTTCCGTCGGCAGATAAACTGATTGGATTGACCGCTACACTGGCGACTTTGCCATTAAACAATGTTGTTTTGTTATCTATGTTCATTACTGCATCCGTTTCGGCCTGCAGCGAGCTATGACCTGAAAAACGTATTGTATGACCATCGTCGATACGCACCGCTAAGAGGCCAGGGTTGGCGATATCAGCTAAATAAATCCAGCCTTTTTGAGAGTCGACAACCAAATCCTGCATAAAGCTGCCTTTAGGCGCGAGAGCTTGTGGTAGGACGATTTGTTTATATAGACTGCCGTCCTTAATGTTGAATCCCCAAATCCTTGTTTGGCCTAATTCTAACCCCATATCTGCGGTCCAGAGGTGTCCAGCCTTGTCCTGAGCAATACCTAATAAGGTATCAAATTGAGCAGTATTGGCTGTCGATGTTTTTTGCAAATCCATTGAAGGCCAAGCTTTATAAGCGTTGGTCTCACGATTAACTTCAATCAATTGCAAACCTGATGGTGTATCAAATGGATGTACTGTGGCAAAAATCCGACCTTGTGCAGTGACGCTGACATTGCCAGGTCGTATTGGCAATTCAGCGACTGTTTCAAGACTTCCTACTGCTGGGGTGGCGTTTACAAAACTACTGGCTGTCAAAGAAAGCCATAATGCTGTTGTTAATAAGTGTTTCATATTCTATCTCCGCTTTTTCTGTTTAAGGGCTGTAGAATAGGAGTTATTATTTACAAAAAAAAGAGTATAAAACTTAGCTCTGTTTCAATATTAATTTGATAATTAATGTTTATTCAGCAGTCGTTTCACCGGTCTCGACTTGCTGCTCGTACTTGCTAAGCTTGTTGTAGAGGGTTTTAACGCTGATCCCCAGTTGTTCGGCGGTATCCGTTTTATTACCTTGAGTGGTTTCTAGTGCTTGATAAATAGCGATTCTCTCTAAATCATCTAAGCGCATGCCTTGGGGGATAACAACTTGTTCACCACCACATAAACCCACTTCATTCGTCTGAGGTAGCTGTAAATGGCTGGGTAAAATATCCTGATCGGCCAGAATATAGGCTCGCTCAATTGCATGTTTTAATTCGCGCACATTACCAGACCAAGGGTACTTAGCAATCATCTGAATACAGTCTTCAGCTAAGCTCTTATTCTGCTTTTCGGCCACGTTACGATAGGCAAGAAAATGCTGCGCAAGCCCAATAATATCCTCGCCACGTTCCCGTAAGGGCGGAACGCGAATGGGAAACTGGGCCAAACGAAAGTACAAATCTTCTCGAAATAGCCCTGCCTCTATCGCCACTATGGGATCACGGTTAGTCGCTGCCACAATACGTACGTTTGCACGTTGCACTTTGTCGCCACCCACAGGACGATACTCGCTATTTTCCAACACTCTGAGTAACTTCACTTGATGATCAATCGGCATTTCGGTGACTTCATCGAGAAACAAGGTCCCGCCTTCAGCCTGTTCAAATACGCCTTTGTGATCCCGATTCGCCCCCGTAAATGCGCCTTTGACATGACCAAACAGCTCACTGTCGACCAATTCTGGGCTTAATGCACCACAGTTAATCGCAATAAAAGGCTCGTTCACCCTAGGGCTGGCAAGATGTATGGTATTAGCAACCAGTTCTTTCCCGACCCCACTTTCCCCAATAATCAGCACATTACTGCCTGTCGCAGAGACGCGACGAATTGTGCGATATAGCTTGTGCATAGGAGCTGATGAACCAACAAGCAAACCGTATTGGTCTAGCTCGCTAGCAAAAGGATGCTGTCGATTAGGCGATGATGCTAAATACTGTGCAAAATCAGCAAAAATTTCGCTGATTAGCGGCATATCGTAAGGTTTGCGAAAGTGGTAACCAGCAAAATGAGACATTAACTGATCAAGATTGGGGTTTGGCTGACCGTCGGAGAGAAAAATAAACTCAATATTTGACATGGCCGCATTATCCAGCAGCACAAGGTAATCTTCACGACTAAGACTGGATAACTCAATAATGGCAACATCGACGTGATTTGCCCCTAGCTGCTCTATCCAAGGCAAGTCATCGACACTGCGTAGCTTATTAAAGTCAGCAGCACCAGCAAGTTCGATGATTGCTTGCTCGGCGCTAACATCCTGCAAGTGATAAAAAAGTGTCAGTCGAGCCATGCGTATCTACTCCCTGTATGAAAAACTACTGTATGTCAGCCATGAAATTTTAACAACAGCAACGGTAATAGTTGCCGATGTTCTAAGATGATATCTCGATGAACTGAGAATATCAGTCTAAAAATCAGCCTGTTAAAATATCATTAAAAACGAGAACAGAATATGCATGGTAGCTGAACGAAACAAAATCAGTTTACCCAAGCAGTTAAACAATCTATGTCGAACACTGGCATTAGGAGGCCCATAATGAAGTCTAATGTTGTGCAACATCAGACTGATATCCGCGCCGATATCATGTTGATCGATGAAATCATCAAGCTGAATCAGGAAGGACTCACATTTTACAACCAAGCGAGAAGGTATGTCGAAGACTATAATCTTAAGCGTGTTTTTTCCGCCAAAGCTAACATCCACCAACGAATGTTAACTCGGTTTGAACAGCTGAGACGTTTGGCTGACGAGCCAATTAATGGCCTAAGTCACACCGTGCCCGTCACTTATACTCAAGCAACAGAATTGCTGCAACAGTGCCAAATTTCGCAGGCTATGACCGCCCTTGTCGATATAGAGCAGCAAGTGCTAATCCAAATAAAACAAGCAGTAAGGCAAGCGCATCAGCCACAACTTGTAAACCAACTTGCAGAGGGCGCCGCTTGGCTGCAAATGAGTTACGACGGTACAGGATCGCTCAATCACCATTAATTCCCTGTCGCTAAGTGAGCCATATTTAACCGACTCCCCTCCACTTTTACTACAGACATAATACCGCACTGATGAGTGCGGTTTTTTATGCTCGAATGATGGCTCAACATGCCAGAAAAAATTACATTTTGTCGGTAAAAAAGACCGACCTAAAGGAAAATGCCAAGGTATAAAAACGCCAGAAAAAACAATTAAACCATTAAAAATCATAATTTTAAAAACATTGGCACGATTGGCGCATTACCTAGCTTCGAGAAAACAACGGAGGATATGATTATGAAAACTACAACAGCATCAGTACTAGTGGCTTTACTTGTCGGTTCAATCAGTTTAAATGTGGCCGCCGCCCAAGATTGGAAAGGCGGAACCAAGGATGCGTGGATCGATGGAAAAGCAGAAACCACTTTACTGCTCAACACGAATCTCAATTCCTTCGACATCATTACAGATGTCAAAGATGGTAAAGTGACGTTAACAGGTAAAGTGGAAAGCAGTGTGGATAAAGCCCTCGCCACAGAGCTCATCAAGAGCTTAGATGGGGTGAAAGATGTCGATAACCAACTCACTGTGATGAATGAAAAAGAAGGCACCAGTGAAGTTGTTGCCACCTTAACTGACTCTAAAGTTGCCACAGTCATCAAAACGCGTTTACTGTTTTCAACTGACGTATCCGGCACCCAAATTAATGTGGATGTTGCCAATGGCATAGTCACATTGAAAGGTGAAGTTACCAGCGATGCAGAACGTCAGTTAGCACTGAAAATTGCCGAAAATACCGACGATGTGAAAAAGGTCGTTGATAAAATTAAAGTTGTTAAAAAAGTGTCTTAACTCTCGCGACAACGGCATTTTTTAAATTAAACGTATTTTAAGTAACAGCACACCGATCTAGACTCAAGGTTCGATAGTGCTTTATGAAAAAAGAATCAAAAAAACCAGCCTCAGCTGGTTTTTTTATGTCCATTTTCAGACTCAATCGAAAAGACTTACTCGCTTAAATTAAGAAGGGTGAATTCAGATGACTCGAATGATCATAAAGGAGAAGAGTTACAGAACACTGAGCTAAAACGCAGGCGTTACTCAAGCTTCAAAGCCAAACTAAGCTTCAAAGTCAAACTGGAATACATAAAAATGTTGGCCATTCTCAATATTGATGGTCATAGTGCCAGTTAACCCCAGCAACTCCCCCGCCCCAGAATGGGGTATCACTTCTAAGATCAGACGATTTTGTCCATCGGTCATAATGCCAAAATGTTGTAATACAAAACTGCCCTGCTTACCGCACAAATTACCAACCACTTGTTCAATGGCCACATAGCCAGCTGAGCCCTTGACTGACGTCATAGCACTGAGCATTTCCCCTTTGCTGCGACCCTCAAGCTCACCATAAAAGGTTTTATCTAAGCCCATACGTCCTAACGTCACACCACCAATACCAGTAGCATAGGGGCTATCAGGAGTGAGCTTAACATCAAATTTCCCAGTGATTTTGCTAACTTGCATGACACTCTCCTTGTCGAAATCTTATGCTGACCTATTACCTGCTAACGCTTGCTATTGAAGCAAACATCACCCACTGACCGAAAAACAACTTAGCATAAGCCTGCGTAGATCCATAATGGCATTTACACGCTACTTATGTATGCTGGTCTCACTCACTACCATCTCTATGGTTTTGACTATTTCAGGGCTTTCAGACATAGGTTGGTCAGACGCTCTATCGCGATAAGTCACAGCAATTTTGAATGGGGCTTCAAAAGGATAAACAGGTTCAATACTATCAACTTCGATTCGATCGCCAAGCATGACACTGCCTAAGTGTTTCAAGCTATTGTGTTTAAAATCCAGATTAAACAATCCAAGATACCAAAATACGCCTGAACCTTGAGTCGTCACAATAAAGGGCGCCACAAAGGGCATAGTTTGCATTTTAGGATCATCTTGAATCGGTGCGTCACTTTGGGTGTCCGGCTCTAGAGCTGGATCGAAATTTAACGGTGTAATGCGCAAGTAATCGAGTAATGCTCGACCTTTTACCTCACCATCTTGGTAGTCGCCCATAGCAAACTCTGTTTGCTTGATCTTAATAAAATGTGTCAGTGCAACGGACTTGTCGCCCTCAGGCAGCGTTATTTCAACAGGATTGGCGGTATTTAAGCTAAAGAGTTTGAGCATCACTTCCGATGCATTCGCCACAGGCTTTACCTCAAAAGGTGTCACAGTTTCGATCTCATTCGCCTGAGCCTGAGTTTTTTCATGCGCCATGGCCTCATCGTATTGCATCACCTGTCCATCTTCCATCACCATATAAATATCATCATTGGTCATGTTGAAACGGTAAATACCCGCAGCAAGTAAGGCTAATACCACTAAGGTTGCCGCTATGGTTAATTTTACAAACGTACTCATCTTCTCTCCCCAATCGCGCTCGTTATGCGCTACTTTTCTAACACCGATAAACTTCAAATCAATGTCGGAGCAGTATTACAGATACTGAGTTAAAGCGAAGTGGGTAAAGTGTAAAAAATGCCGCTATTTTGAATTTTGTCAGGCTAAGTTCAGCAACATGCCTTTTACTCGACCAATATGATGGGCCGAGTAAATACTCAGCCCAATACATCACTACTTTTCGTTTTTCCACAAGGCTGGGGTTTGGCTTGGTTGCCAATTGCTTTGGGAGAAATGGGCTTGCACTAAGGAATAGATTTTATCTTGATAGGACACAAACTCAGGTAGTTGATAATTATGCTGATCCTGCCAAGCAGGGGCATAGTTATCTAGCGTATCAAAACGATACCCTTGACGTTGAGCTTCTTCAACAAAACGCTTAATTTTAGGCAAGTTGATGGTTGCACCTTGTCCGCGGTGAGCATTCTCAAACAGGAAGTCGTGGGTCAAGATAACCACTTTCCCGTTATGTAAACCATCACTACAATCTAAGTTCTGCGTACGACTGTTAAGAGGATTCATAGTGGTGCCCGCACAGGTGTTGATCACTTGATTGACTTTTGCCACCAGCTCAACCCCATCAGCCATTGATTCAGCAGGAAAGGCACCCCCCCAATCCTCTGGTCCCCAGTCGAGATCCCAGCCAAATATTTTATAGTCACTCTCGGCGAGCATGTTTTGAATTTGCACCGCAACTTGCGAACTGTTGGTCGAGGTTTCTGCGGTACAAGCAAAAGCAGGGTCCCAAGGCGGCACAGTATCGGATGTCGCACACAAGCCATCGCCTTTGAGTTTACTGGTCACTCGCCAACCATTGGTGTAAGGCAAACGTGCCAACTTAGTCATCTTGTTATTGGGATAACTGGCGGCATTAGGAATAAGTTCAACCACTTTGGCCGTGTTCGTCACAAAATAGGTGAAATCGGTGGCCGCATCTTGATAGGACTTTACAGGCCAGAGTCCAACTTGATTACAATATGCCGCCCCAGATTGCACGCCATCAGTGCAGTTATGCAGCATATGATCGTAACTGTGGTTTGCCAAAATATGACCATCATCTAGCAAACGTTGTAGAGCGACAGCCGCTAACGCCTCGTTTTCATCCCCTTCGCCATACATATGAAACGCATTAATAAAGAACGTCGCCTTGATATTGGCATCCTTTAACGCATCTAACAGCCCTAAGGTCGCGTCAATTGGACCATCATCAAAGGTAAGGTAAATGGTTTTATCGCTGGCGTAGGCCGCACTTAAGCCAGTACTCAAGCTCGCAACACAAAGCCCAACTGCAACGGCTATCGATTTCAGTTTCATGATTTCATCCTATAAATAATGTTTAAAGATGAATAAGTTAGTTCTCTTTACGCACTGGTTAATTCATAACCTGTAGACAGCGAGTTCACTCATCCGTTTAGCTTATCTATAGTGAGTAATCCCACCAGCATTAGTTATACCATCCTAGCAACAAGCCATACTTTTCTACGCTAAGTCGATAAATCCTGCCTTTGCACCCAGTTAACCATCCTCTTACCCAAGGTTTCAAAGACAATAGAAAAATACCAATCCTAGTGTGAAAAGTACCGCATCAACAATTCGATAACAGGTAAGTTAACTGGAGAAAAAAACAACACAAAAGCACTACAGGGATGCAATAACATGTCAGAAGGTCAACTATTTAAGAGCTCTTTGCTCGCATTATGTATCGCTAACGCCTTGTTCGGGATGAGCTCAACCGCAATCGCGGCGGAGCAACAAGAGGCAACCGCAGAAAATATTGAGGTAATCCAAGTACGCGGCATACGTCGCTCGATTGAAGCCTCAATGAATACCAAACGCTTCGCCGACTCCACGGTCGATGCTATCACCTCGGAAGATATCGGTAAGTTTCCCGATAAAAATATCGGTGATGCGCTGCAGCGAATTTCTGGGGTGACGGTCGATAGGCAATACGGTGAAGTGAGTGGGGTCACCATTCGTGGTACAGCGCCAGAACAGAGTCGTATTTTGCTGAACGGTCAAACCGTTGCGAGCACCTCTTGGTATGATCTTGGTCCTGCCACTCGTACCTTCAACATGGAATTATTGTCAGCCGAGCAAGTCAGTGCGGTTGAAGTCCACAAAACGCCAACCGCTAGCCTTGAAGAAGGTGCGCTGGGCGGCACTGTCGATCTCAAAACCCGTAAGCCCTTAGATCTCGATGCTCACACTTATCAAGTGGCGGGTGAGTTGAGCCAAAGCAGCCTGTACGATGAAACAGATCCGAGTGGATCTTTCGTCGGAAGCTGGAAAAATGACGATGAAAAATTTGGTATTTTAGGCGCTTACTCAGTAGAAAAACTCACCAGTGGTCGGCATGTATTAGAATCGCTCAGCGGTTACTATGAGTACTTTTCCGCTGATCCTGCACAAAACCAAGAATCAACTGTAGGAGCATGGGGGATTGGCTCACAAGCATTTAGGGCCGAACGTGAACGGACCAGTGCCCAAGTCACACTGCAATTTGCACCGACAGAAAAAACAGAGTTCACCTTAGATTACTTTAATTTCGAACTCGATATCCCCCACGTAAACCACAACTTCCTTACCGTTGGCGCGCGCGGTTCAGGCTCCACCAACGTAGTGAACAACACCCAAGGCGGCACAGCATCGGCAACGATTCTGCCAGCGTATGCGTCGATTATTTATAACCCTGTGGTACGCCACGCGGTCAATATGAAATCTGACGTACTCAACTTAACCGGAAAATACGTCGGAGACAGTTTTACGGTAAGTGGCGTCATTGGCCAATCGACCTCAGATGGCGGCACCCAAGGCGGCTCATCTTCTTGGTGGATCCCTGCGACGGACCAAGGCGGCAAAATTGGCGATCCCGCCTTCCCTAATGGTCAAGGCAGTGTCGATGGTGGCTTTAGTTACGATGCCACAGGTCCCTATCAAGTGGTGCTCACGAGCCTAGATGCCAACGATGCTAGCCAGTTCAAGCATGCGCAGGAAGCCAACTACGAAACCACAGTGCAAGATCATAAAGTCACCTACGCACAGTCTGACTTCGAATATCAACTCGATCATGATTTTATTAATAAAATTGCGGTCGGGATTAAATACAACACCAGTGATTTCGAGCGTAATGCCTTCAACCGTAACCCCGCAGAAATCTTAGGTTTTGTGCCCAATGGCAACCTAGCCAACTGGAGCGATGGCGTACTGTCTGGCCTGCATTCCCAGAGTGGCGGCAATGTACTCGACTCCTATGCCAAGTTAGATGAAGACAAATGGTGGGCGTTTATCAGCGAGAAATACGCCAATGGCGAGTTAGTGGAAGTCGCCGATCTCGGTAACACCTTCACTGTCGAAGAGGATATGTTGGCCTTGTACGCCCAAGCGGATTTCAGCGGCGAATTCTATCGTGGTAACTTTGGTTTGCGTTACGTTAACACAGACCAAACCTCAACCGGTTTTGCCGATGGCAAACCCTACAATGAATCCGTTAATTACGATAATTGGTTACCGAGTATCAACGTCGCCTTCGATCTACAAGAAGATCTAATCCTACGAGCCTCGGCCTCTGCCGTGATGGCACGTAACAACTACAGCGATCTTAAACCTGGGTTAGCGATAGCGAAAAACTTTGGTACTGCGACCGGCGGTAATCCAAATTTAAAACCCTATAAGGCGAATCAAGCTGACCTTGGCATCGAATGGTACTTCACTGAATCTTCTATGCTGTCGGCGGCCTTGTTCTACAAAGATATTGATAACGTAGTGTTTGTCACTGAGTCGACGCAATATATCGAAGGTTGCGGCGCGTCAGAATCCGAGTGGGATAAATGCCGTGTCACAGCCCCAGCCAACGGCGGCAGCGGCTCAGTGACTGGGCTTGAAATCCAGCTGCAGCATAACTTTGAAAGCGGTTTTGGCTTCTTGACCAACTACACCTATGTTGACAGTAAGAGCACTCGCCCCGATGGCACTGAACAAATGATTGAAGGCGTGTCAGAAAACTCCTTCAACGGCTCACTCTTCTACGAAGATGATCTGTTCAGCGCCCGTATCGCCTATAACTGGCGTTCAGAATACTTAGGCGTGGGTAATATTCAAAACGTGTTAAACGACAGCTATCAACAAGTCGATGCCTCGATTATTTGGCATGCAATGGAGAACTTAGATATCTCACTCGAAGGGGTTAACTTAACCAATGAAGTGGTGCAATCCTATGATGTTAAATATGGATTGACGCAAAATACCATCGAATTTGGTTCACGTTATTTCGTCGGTGCCAGCTACAAATTTTAAACTTGAGTCACACTATAGCCGACCTTAGGGTCGGCTTTTTGCGTTGATAATGCAGCGGGGATAAGCCATGAAAGTGAAACAAGCAATCAGAAAAATCATTATCTTAGGTGGCGGTACCGCAGGCTGGATGGCCGCGGCCGCCCTCGCGAATAACCCCGTATTTGCCGCCATTGAACTCTGTTTAGTGGAATCGGACAACATAGGCACTATCGGCGTTGGCGAAGGCTCGACGCCACACTTAAAACGCTTTATGGACAACTTAGGCATTAGCGAAAAAGATTGGATGGAACAATGCCACGCCAGCTATAAAACCGGCATCGACTTTATCAATTGGAATGGTGACGGGCAGCAATATTTCCACCCTTTCTATTTTCAAATGGATGTAAAACCCGCCGAAGTCTTTTTTATCAACGCCAATGCAAGACGCCGAGGGCATGGCAATGCCGTTAAACCCGATGCATTTTTCTCAAGCGGTGTACTGGCCAAACACAATCTCAGCCCAAGGCCGAATAAAAAACTGCCCTGCACCAACGAATACGGCTATCACTTCGATGCCACTGAGCTGGCCAACTACTTAAAAGATTATGCCTGCCAACGCGGCGTGCGGCAGATCATCGCTGATGTGGTTGAGGTGTCAACCTCCCAAAACCAGCAGATTGAGACGCTGAACCTGGCAAATGGTGAACAACTTAACGCCGATTTTTTTATCGATGCCAGCGATTTTAGCGCTAAGTTAATTCATAAAGCCCTAGGCGTGCCCTTTCAATCCTTCGCCGAGGAGTTACTCAACGACAGCGCCGTCACTGTACCCGTATTAATGGACTCCATTCAGACCCAAGCACAGCAGGTCAAGTATCATACCCGCGCCACGGCGCTCAGTGCGGGCTGGCTATGGCAAATCCCCCTCACCCACAGGCTTGGTAATGGCTATGTTTATAGCAGTCGCCACCTCAGTGCCAATGCCGCGGCTAAGGAATTATTGCACAGTGTAAATTTACCCGAGTCGACCCAAGTGCGGTTTCTCAAGCTGCGGGTCGGCGTCAGTGACAAGGCTTGGCACAACAATGTGCTGGCGATAGGACTTGCGCAAAGTTTTATCGAACCGCTCGAAGCCACGTCGATCATGATGACCCAATTCACCCTTGAAAGATTTATGTCATTATTCGAGCGCTATCAATTAAATAAGCAGGCAGAAACCTTAAGTCGACAAACATTAAATCAAGCAGTAATGCAGTTAGTGCTCGGCATAAAGGATTACATTCAGGCCCATTATGTCACCAGTCAGCGCAGCGAACCTTATTGGGTGGCAGCGAGAAAAGTCGCCATTTCCCAAAGGCTGACGCAACTATTGCAAGCTTGGTATCAAGGGGAAGACTTTGATTTACTGCTTTACCAATACGATCAGCAACTCGCCTACTTTCGCCCCTCTTGGTATGCGCTGTTAGCTGGAATGGATTACCACGACCCCGAACTGAAGCGCCCATTTGAGCCGATTTCAGCGGACATCACCGCCCAGGCAATAAGATACTGCCAAACCTTAGTGGAGCAGTATTTTCAGCCTAAGCATTCGTGATAGTAAGGGTTAAATCGCCCTTTGTTTACTGCTAAAGCGCTGACGAAAGCGACTCGGCGTAACGCCTTTAAATTGAATAAAGCGTCGATTGAAATTAGATAAATTATTGAAACCACACTGATCGCTGATGGTTGAAATCGGGCTCTGGTTCGAGAGTAATAACTTGCACGCCTTAGCGATCCTGAGTTGATTGATAAACTCAGTTAAGGTTTTCTCGGTGCGTTTTTTAAAGAAGCGATGGAAGTGATTGGTGCTCATGTGCGCTAACTTTGCCAAATCCTGTGCCGACAAGGCCTGAGTGTAATTGTCATAAATATGCTCAATCACTTTATCGAGCTTTTTCACAGTAAAGTCGAGCTTACTGCCGTGAGTGAACAAGGTACTAGACAAGAGTTCTTGCTGACTATCCTGTTGTAATAATGCTAATAATTCCAATAACAATATATAGCGTTTAAAGGGATTAGCCGTCTCCATCGCGATAAACACGCTATGGGCCTTGCGCGCCGTTTCCTCACTAAACAACACGCCCCGTTTGGCATGGGTCAACAGCGAATGCAAGGATGCTAACTCGCGCTGCTCATTCACAATTTGGTGTAGCCAGGCTGCGGGAATTTGCGCCACATACACAACTTCCTTCACTCGACTTTTCGAAGCGGAGCCCATCAAAACGGGCTCTTTCAAACCGACCGCAGTTGAAGCGCCGCCTTTCAAACAATCGTTCTTTGAAACCTCGTTAGTTAAAACATCAAGGTTAGCCTCGGATTGCCAGCCGTGGGGCATGTCTGGACCGATGATCACTAAATCATAATCGCCATAGCGGGCAATATGATCGCCCACATAACGCATGCCATAACTGTTGAGGGTTAAGCAGATTTCGTACTCGGGGTGATAATGCCAGTTGAGATCCATGTGGTCCCATTCATAACGAAAGTAACGCCAAGAGCTGTTTTCATCGGGGATCACTTTTTCACACAGAGGTTTCATCCATTAAACTCCAGTTACTCATTCCTTTACCTTAGCTTCAATCAGCCCTTACACATCAACGCCACTCACTCAAGCTAGCCGTTATTCCATCCTGTTAAATTATTCAATCACTTAGACCTTATTTTTAAATGCCAGCCTTGACCTATCAGCTCGGCGAAATCGCTGTGCCTCGCGCACTATTGTCTATAGCAAGTCAGCCCTACTGTGATACTCAACTCCGTTACTCTAATACTATTCTATCCAATGTTAATTAAAGGTAACTATTTTACAAGTAAACACTTTATCAGCAGATACTAAAACACAGCTTTATCTATGCTCATCCGCAGCAGCTATCTGCAACTCGTATCTATCGCCAGTATCTACAGCTCGTATTAACTGCACCTGATGTAAATCAGCCAAATCTGCGCGAACAGGATTTGCATATGTGAGAAAAGTATCGACAGAGGCACCATTCGTATCACCGCCATAGCGAGTGTCAGTCCACAATGAATTTCACTTCATTCAATTGGCTAAGCACATGAAACACAAACTCATCATTCTGTTTGTCCTCTGTACTTTCTTTGTGATTTCCTTGATGACCAACAGTATGGGGCCGATTTTCCCTGCGTTAATTGACAGTTATGCTATCGGCCTGACGTTGGCGGGGTTATTTCCCTTTGCGTTTTTTATCGCCTACGGAGTGACATCGATTCCTGCGGGAATTTTGGTGGACAAGTACGGTGAAAAACGGGTGATCATCTTAGCCTTTAGCCTAGCGTTTATCGGCGCCGTGACTTTTGTGTGTCTGCCCACCTTTAGCATCGCCATGTTTAGCCTGTTTTGTATTGGCACTGGCATGAGTTTATTGCAGGTAGCAGTGAATCCCTTATTGCGACAAGCTGCGGGGCCAGAGCATTTTGCCTTTTTCTCCGTACTGGCCCAACTTGCCTTTGGCGGCGCCGCGACCTTAGCGCCGCTGGTGTATCAGCATTTTGTCGCCTTAGATCAAGCCAGTGTTGCATCAGCCAACTATGTGCAACAGCTATTGCCAGAGAACATGAGTTGGCTCGCCATGTACTGGTTATTCGCCGTGGTCGCGCTCGCCATGGTGCTCTTTGCCAGCCTAGTGAAGATGCCCAAAGTGAATAAACTGGCAGATGAGTCGGCAGGTGCCCTCGAGACCCATTTACGCCTTTTCAAAGATAAAACCGTTTTGAAATTCTTCTTCGCTATCGCCGCCTACGTTGCGCTTGAGCAAGGGCTTGCTAACAGTATCTCAGTCTTTTTGCTGCAATATCATGGTCTTGATACCTTAAGTGTCGGCGCCAATGTAGTTAGCGATTTTTGGTTTTACATGACGCTCGGCTGCCTACTCGGTTTGCTACTACTTAAACTTATCGACAGTCAGATCTTGCTGCTCAGTTTTTCCCTTAGTTCACTGGTTTGTTTTCTGGTGGCGATTTGGGGGCCGAGCCAACTAACATTAATTTGTTTCCCATTGGTTGGCTTTTTCATTTCTATCATGTGGTCGGTGATCTTCTCGCTGGCGCTTAATTCGCGCACTCAAGATCATGGATCATTCGCCGGCATTCTCTGTACCGGCATTATCGGCGGCGCGTTTATCTCGCCGATCATTGGTGTTATCAGTGAGCTGTCCGGCGAATTACGGCTCGGGATGTTAGTGCTGTTAATTCCTATGGCATACATAGGCTATGTCGCCCTAACGGCTCGTCCCTTAATTAAAAACACCACATTATTTTCAACAAAAGCGGCCTCAAAGAATGACGAGCCGATGGCAACAAACAACACGAGAGGCAACAAGCTATTATGAGCGTCCTATGTTTAGATCTTGGGGGAACTAAACTGATGTTGGCACAGGTGGAAGGTAAAACCTTACTCGACACTTGGCGGTATCCTGTTCCCGCCGATGGCAATTTCGAACAGTTATTCGATTTCCTCGTGACCTGTATCCACAGCCACCTCACGCCTGAAACCAATGGAGTTTCCATCGGGGTGCCCGGTATGGTGGATATGCACAGCGGCACTTTACTCGAAGTGCTCAACATCCCAGCACTAACGGCAACGCGGTTAGCCCAGCAACTGCAAAATACCTTTGAAATGGATGTTGTTGTGAATAATGACGCTAACCTCTTTGCCCTCGGCGAAGCTGTACTCAATCACAATCAAGACATGCTCGGGATTACCTTAGGCACTGGCGTAGGCGCTGGGGTGATTTTTAATGGTCAGCTGTATTCGGGTAAACATTGCGCCGCAGGTGAAATAGGTAGTTTGAGTTATCGTGATGGCATTATTGAGCACTACTGCTCGGGGCAATACTTCACCACTCATCATCACATGAGTGGCGAGCATTTGTACCAAAAAGCCTGTGAAGGTGACAGCCAAGCGCTACAAGCCTTCGCCCATTTTGGCGAACACTTGGCGCACATGATCGCCCAAACCTTACTGGTATACGATCCCAAAGATATCATCCTTGGCGGCTCAGTCAGCCAAAGCTTTCCCTTTTTTATTGAAGCGCTTAAACAGAAATTGCAAAGCTTAGTGTATGGCCCGCAACTGACAGACTTGACGATTTCAGCCAGCCAACATCACAATGCAGCCCTCATAGGTGCCGCGCAGTGGTTTTTACAACAAAAGGACTCAGCTAAGTGAAAGGACAAATAACACAGAAAGGGATGATAAAGTGGCAGAGGATTAAGACGGCCTTAGTCAGCGGGGTCATGGCAGTGCTTCCCGTGGCGTCGGTGCTTTCAATACTTGTTATGCCATCAGTACAGGCCGCCAATGCTGTGCAGGAGGCAAATCATGTCGCGCTGAATCAATTGGCCGATAAGCTCCAATTAAATTATCAGCTAACCGCTAGTTATCTTGAAACCTGTCCCGCTAAAGAAGCCCAATGCTATCGCTCCGCCATTGAGCTGACCTTGCCCACTCAGCTATCGAACGACAAGTTATCCAGCGAAGAGTTAAATCACGGCGACTGGCAAATTTATTTCAGCCAATTATCCCCCGTTTATTTCGTCGATGCGGGTGACTTTAGCATTGAGCATATCAATGGTGATTTACATAAAATCACTCCTAAAGCCAGCTTTAAGGGCTTCGTCGCCAATCAAGTTTATCGCATTGAGTTTTACAGCAAAGGCAGCCAAATCACCCGTTCCGAGTTTATGCCAAACTTCTTTGTCGCTATGGGCGATAAGGCGCAGGTCATAAAGAGCACTCAAACAAGGCGCGATAAAGAAACAGGTTTAGCCGAGCAAGACTACCTCGCGCTTTTTAATGCCGAGAAACAATTCTTACTGGCAAAAAACGATGCAACCCCCTTTGCCGATGGCCAGTATTTAGCAGAGCAATATCAAGCCTTAGCCGCAGACAAAGCACCTGACATTAGCGGCAAACTCATCCCCACGCCACTTCATAGCCAAAGCCTAAACTCGGCGCCTTTATCCCTTGCTAAAGGTTATCGACTCACGGCTGCAACTGTCGATTTTAAGGGACGGCAGGCGGCATTTAATTACCTCGATTCTTTAGGCTTTTCGGCCAAGGACAAAGGCACGCCGCTATTATTGCAACTCGATACTCAAGCACCTAAGGTCGCCAGCACTGAAGCCCATGATAGTGAAATTAAAAGCAGCGAAGCCTATCGGTTAACCATAACGACTGAGCAAATCAGTATTCGAGCGAGCACTGAGGCGGGACTCTTCTATGGCCTACAGAGCCTAGCTGGGTTGATCAGTTTAAGTGACGATCAACTGGTCGCCATCGATATTCAAGACCAGCCTCGCTACGCCTTTCGCGGCCTACATATCGATTTAGCCCGTAACTTTCACTCGCTCGATTTTATTAAACGCATTATCCCACAGCTCGCCGCCTATAAAATCAATAAGCTGCATTTGCACTTAGCCGACGATGAAGGCTGGCGTTTAGCCATCCCCGGCTTACCTGAACTGACCGATGTGGGTGCAAAACGCTGTTTCGATTTAACCGAGCAAAGCTGTTTATTGCCACAACTGGGCAGCGGCATAGCGGACGTAAACCCCGTCGATGGCTACTTAACCGTGGCGCAATACCAAGAAATATTACAACTGGCTGATGCTCACCATATCGAAGTGATCCCTTCACTGGACATGCCGGGGCATTCACGCGCTGCAATAAAATCCATGGAGGCGCGTTATCACCATTACCTCGCCAAGGGAGACAAAGCTAAGGCGGAGGAGTTTTTACTGACTGAATTTGCAGATAAAACCCAATATTCGTCAATTCAGTATTACCACGACAACACACTCAATGTGTGTCTGCCGAGCACCTATCACTTTATCGATACTGTGATTCATGAAGTTAAAAAGATGCACCAAGCCGTAGGCATTCCTTTAGTGCATTACCACATAGGCGCCGATGAAACCGCAGGCGCTTGGGTCGACTCTCCCTCGTGTATCGCAATGAAAAAACAAAAAGCCGATGAGTTAACCGGACTGCATTCACTCAATGGTTACTTTATCGAGCGCGTTGCTAACATGCTGGCAGATAAAGGGATTATTGCCGCTGGTTGGAATGATGGTATGGGTGAAGTGCGCCCCGAAAACATGCCCGCCCAAGTGCAATCTAACGCTTGGTCGCAGATTTCAAACAACGGCCATCAAATCGCCCATAAGCAAGCAAATCTTGGCTGGAAGGTCGTTATCTCAACGCCAGAAGTCACCTATTTCGATTTCCCCTACGCTAGCCATCCAGATGAGCGCGGCAATCATTGGGCCTCGAGGGCAATAGACAGTTTTAAGGTGTTTAGCTTTATGCCCGACAACCTGCCCGCCCATGCCGAGCGCTGGCACAATAGCTTAAATCAGCCATTTGTGTCGGACGATAGCCACAGCCAGCTTAAACCGGGACACCGTTTTTACGGCTTGCAGGGGCATCTTTGGAGCGAAATGGTGCAATCGGACGAGCAAGCAGAATACATGTTATTCCCGCGCATGGTCGCCCTCGCCGAACGGGCATGGCATAGGGCGCCATGGGAATTAGCCTATGATTATCAAGGTAAAATCTATAGTCAGCAAACTCAACATTTCGCCCGCCAACTCAAGGGCCAAGCCGAGCAAGTGCTCAAACAGGATTGGCAAATTTTCGCCGCAGTTTATGCCAATAAGGTACAACCTAAGTTAGCTAAAGCGGGAATTTTCTATCGCATATCACCGCCTGGGATACGTGTTGAACATCAGCAGTTAGTGGTCAATAGCTTATATCCCAATGCCGAGTTGGAATACCAACTCGACTCAGGACCTTGGCTAAGCTACCGCCAAGCTTTCAAGCTTAATGATGTCAAACACATCCGCGCCAGAGTCAAAGATGGCGCACGTTACTCTCGCCCATCGACTTGGCAAAGCTCCCTCTAATCGTTCATCGCACAATGTCGGCCATCACATGTGATGGCCGATACGTTAATTGACTATTAATACCACTGGTCGATAGGTTAAGCATGAGCTTACATTGAGGCTTTTCAATAACAGCGCAACTCAGGCTATAATCTCGCTATTCGCGATGACACTCTCGTGATAATACTTTATCAAGCCTAAGGATCCGCCAACCGATGACAACTGCTTCTACTAGCCCCTTTGCCGTGTTAAACCAAACCACAGCAACCTCGTTCAATGAGCAGAAAAATCTGATTAAACGGGTATTTAAAGGTAAGCCAGTGCAATGTCCTAGCTGTAAACAGACACTTAAAGTGATATTGCCAGAGCAGGCAAAAGCAGAACAAGCGGCAGGGATCTACTGTGCTAAAGGCTGCACAGATATCGAACTCGATATGGAAGCCGTCGCGGGACTCTAATCATTCCAGATCCAACCCACACTGGCATTAGCTTCACATCGACGGCCAAGCGACGATTACAACAGTCACTGTAATTCGCCGTTATAAAGTAAATATCTTTCTAATTATCAATGAGATTATTTAAACTAATCACGGCAGTTGCTTAAGCTGCCCACGAAAATAGTGTCGATAATAGCCCACCAAATTACTGCCAATAAAGAGTACCTCCATTAACACTGCCACAGGCGATCCCACTAAGGCATTGTGAACGAGCCAAAAACTAGTTCCGACTATCATAAGCAGTCTGAGATCTTTATCACTTTGACAGAATGCGGCGCGGGTTTGAAACAAGGTGCCTATACAACTGATCACAGTCGTTACCCCATTAAAGGTCACAATGCTCATCACAAGTGCAGCAATAGAGAAACACCATAGGGCTACTTTTGAGGTGGTAAAAATACTGGTGAGATAACGCACTGTGGCTATGCCCATTAAGCCTGCGGCAGTCCATTGCTCCAGCAAACAAAAATGAATTGAAATCAAGATGCCAGACACAAAAAGGCAGGCGACTATCCGCTCCCGCGCCTTAAATTGAAACGAAATCAGATCGAAGATAATGGCTATCGCCACCAAAACTTGAGACAAAGTAAACGCAGTCAACTTATTAAGCTCCTTCGCTTTAAGCAATAATGCGCACTCTGATTGAAAGCCTTGTAGACTTGAGCGCGCAACTTAAGGCGCAGCATCATGGGAATCGCGCTTTAGCGCATTAACTTAAGTTAACTGGGAGCAAAAACCGTTAAAGAGAGTCTTGAAGTCGTCGACGCATACGCGACAAACTGATTGCCGTAATGCCAATATAATTAGCTAGCTGACCTTGGCTTAACCGCTCAAGCCAAAGTGGTGAATGTTCGCGTAAATACAGTTAACGTTGCTCAGGTGTGTGCAGCAGTAAAAAGGCTTCCTTTTGTTCTTTATACAATAATTGCTGTTTAAGTAACCCAAGTTGCACTGACTGCAGCGAAGTATCATCCAACACAGATAACGGCATTTGGATAAATTTACAGGCGCTTAAGGCCTCTAATTGGTAACGAGCGGGAATTTGCTTAAGCCAACTGACATACAAAAAACACAGTTCACCCTCGAAATAAAACTCCTTACAGCGCTCTGTGCCCTCCTGAGTATAATGGCAAGCGCGCACGATACCATCCACAACAAAATATGCCTGTGACTGCTCATTTCCTTGGCCAAGAAGCACCTCTCCCTCCGGCACGTTCAACGCTTTAAACTGTGGTAAGTAACGTTCAACAGCAGCTTGACTCGCCCCTAACGCAATCAAATATTGTTGCAGTGGCTGGCAAGTTGGCACCTGCAATACAGCAGTCTTTTTTACGTCATCAGGTTCAATCATGCGAGCAACTCAGCGATTTATCACTAAACACTTAACCACTGCCATTCGAGTAAGGGTTCAGCACTCGCTTGCAGGCCACGGCTCAGCGTGACGTTAAATACACTTTTAGCGGGAATGCTTCCCACGCCCTTGGGCGTGCCTGTCATTACGATATCGCCCTCATCGAGACTGATAAATGCCTGTAGCTCGGACAATATGGTCTGAGGTTTGTAAATCATTAAATCGATATGCCCCTCTTGAACCAAGTTATCGTTGATACTCAAGGTGAAATGCAGCTGTGCCTCTGCATCATCAATCGCCACAAACGGACTGAATAACGCAGCACCATCGAAGGCTTTTGCTCGCTCCCAAGGTAATCCCTTAGCTTTTAACTTAGTTTGCAAATCACGTTTTGTGAGATCTAGACCGACAGCGACGCTACTAAAACGGCCATTTTGAAACATAAAACACAGCTCGGTTTCATAATGCAAGGTTTCCCCTTGATGCTTAGAATGAAGCACAGTCGAAATAGCCGAGTTAGGCTTTAAAAATACCACCATATCCTCGGGGATTTCGTTACCTAATTCATGGATATGCTCAACATAGTTACGCCCAATGCAGAGAATTTTTGTCGGTACGATAAGGTTTTCACCTAACACGACTGATTTCATCTTTAATCCTTTTCAAGATAGGGTTGAAATAACTTTAAATAATAAAACCAACTAGTTAACCTAAATTAGATCTAAACGTTCAATTGAACTAATCACTGTACTTATGACGAACTCTGCTACACTTAAATCAATATTTCAACGAAAACAGCGATCTAACCATTAATAAACCCATTTTACAGGGACAGTCATAGAAGAGGTTTTCGCACTATGTTAACGCTTACCATAAAACAAAAAATCATCTTTAGTTTTAGTGCAATTGGCGCGCTGCTCATCGCTGGCAGTAGCTTTTTCTACTATTCACTCTCCCAAGTACAAACCGCCTATCAAAATATTGAAACCTTAGCCGTACCCGTGCAAAAGCAGAGTAATAGCTTACAACTAGTGCTATTAAAAATGTCACGCCTTGCCACCCTAGCCCATAGTCAGCAAGACACTGTCGCCTTAACCAAAAGTCAGCAAGCATTTACCGCGCTGCAGAAGAAATATCAAAGTATCGAAAATGAGTTAATTGAGCGAGTTGCAGATCAACCTAAGATGCAAACATCCCTGAACGAAGCACAGGCAAGATACCAAGCCTATTTGCAGCAAAGCCAAGCCATGTTTAGCGCTAAACTCGCCAATGAACAAGCAAAACGGCAGTACCTGCAACTCTTTGAGCGCTTTAACCATGCCAAGACCAACGCCAGTAATGCGATGATTGATCTCGAAACTCTTTCCATCCCCGATAATCCCACTTTACTCGAAGAAATTGTCGGCACAGGTACTCGCATTGACGACATGCTCTATACGCTAGCCAACACTATGGGGGAACTGCTCCACACTCAAAGTTTGGATGTTATTCAATCGCACCAACAGGATGTCGGTATTTTACTGGGAAATCTCACCACTAACTTTACCTTTTTAAAACAACAAACTGATGGGCTTGATACCTTAGGATTACTGCAAACATTCGAGCAAGAATATGCGATTATCAATACCTTACTCGCAGCGCCTGCCGAACTTTATAAAGTGCAGGAAGCCGTAGTTGAGGCACAACGACAAGCAGAGCAACATTACCTCGATGCCGATAAAGAGTTTAATGCGAATAATCTCGCCTTAGATAAGTTAATCAACTTAGCCGACCGCCGATTTACCAGCCTGCAAACCATCGCCAGTAATGATATTCAACAGGGTCAAACCTTAGCGATTGTACTAGCACTGGTATTTATCATCATGGTGAGCTTTATCTCTTTCTTCACCTCCAAGGCTATGCTCAATCCCTTAGCCTTAGTGAACGGCGCACTCGCCAGTATCGCCCAAGGGGATTTATCTAAACGCATTCATAAACGCCATAACGATGAATTTGGTGCCCTAATCGATAACATGAATACCTTGAGTGACGATCTTGCCAAGCTGTTAACCAATATCAGCCAAAATGCCCATTCATTGGACAGCTCTGCCACCCAAACCAATGAGCAAGGCCAGCGCATCGCCAATGCCGCAACGGCGCAAATCAGTCGAGTCGATGAAACGAAAGCCTTGGCAGAACAGATGTTTACTAGCTCAAATCTAGTGACAGAACAGGCCAGTGAGTCGGCGAGACAAATCAGTCAAGCCTCGAAATACGGTAATCAAGTGAAGCAAATTGCCGATGATAATCGCAATAAAATTGCCGAACTGAGCGCCCGTTTAAGTAGCTCAGTTGAAGTCATGTCTCGCTTGAGCATTCAAAGCGATAATATTGGCAGCATTTTAACCACCATTAGCAGCATTGCCGAACAAACCAATTTGCTGGCACTGAACGCCGCCATTGAAGCCGCCAGAGCGGGGGAACATGGTCGTGGTTTTGCCGTCGTGGCCGATGAAGTGCGATCACTTGCCTCACGCACCCAAGCCGCCACCGCCGAAATTCAAACCATGATCACGGCCCTGCAAAAAGAAACGTCCACGGCAGCCGATGCAATTACTACGGGGCAAAATCAAGCAAATGAGTGTGTCGGACAAAGCCAAACCCTGCAGGATGCTATCGCTCACATAGAAAGCACCTTACATACCCTCAATAAAATGAGTCTAGAGATCACCCACGCCGCCCACGAGCAGTTAGATTACAGCCAACGGATTGAGTCGAGCATGAGTGAGGCGGCACAATCTGCAGACCAAAATGCCAATGAAGCTATGGACATGGCCAAACGCAGCAACGAAGTCACTCTGCTTGCCCATTCACTCACCAGCTCAGTGGAGCGGTTTAAACTGTAGAGGTGATGGGACCTAGAATCTAGGCATATTCCATCAGGAATTCATCGAGCTGTTCGTTGGCAATTTCAATCTCGTCACCTTCGAACTGGGCGATATGAAACATACCCTCACCTTCGTTAGTCACAGGGATATTACTTATTCCTATGATAATACCGTCAGTTGGCGCGCGAATGGCCACACTGTCACCGCCGTGGGGGCTGACGATATGGGCAATGATATAACCCTTAGTCACCCGCTGGCCGAGTTTAAGCTTCATATTCACTAAACCATCGGATTCACTGCGCACCCAATAACTGCGAATAGCACTGACACTCGCGCCTTTGTTACTCACTCGCCCTTTAAGCATATCTAAACTGCGCATCACATTGAGCACACCTTTGAGGCCAGATTTTATCGACAACTCGCTAAAACGTAACGCCTCTCCAGCCTCATATAAAATGCAAGGAATGCCCTGTTGATTAGCATAACCTCGCATAGAAACACTGCGCGCTTTAGAATGCATGATCAGCGGTGCACCAAAGGCATTCGCCATGGCCAGCATAGTCTCATCATTAGTATCACAGCGAATTTGCGGCAAATTATCCCTATGGACGGCCCCAGTATGTAAATCAATCACATGGGTTGCATGAACTAATAACTGAGTGGCAAACAGATTAGCTAAACGGCTTGCGAGCGCCCCTTTGCTAGAACCAGGAAAGCAACGATTTAAATCACGACGATCGGGTAAATAACGGGATTGCTGAATAAAACCAAACACATTCACTATTGGCACCACAATTAACGTGCCCGTCAGATTCTTTGGATTTACTCTGGCTAATAAACGCCGACAAATTTCGATACCATTAAGTTCATCCCCATGAATGGCGGCACAAACCAGTAAAGTCGGGCCAGGTTTGGCTCCGTGAAACACTTCCACATGAATATCGAGTTGCGTATCGGTATACAACTTAGCGGCAGGCAGCTTGATCCCTAATTGCGTCCCGGCTGTGACTCGTTTTCCCGCTAATTCAAATGCTTCACGTCTTTTTACCATGGCAACTCCCTTGTTCTATCAAATGTTATCCCGCGCGGTTGGCTCATGTTTACCGCATTTTGCCAAAGTGATCCGCTATTGCATATCAGCCTACTTTAAAGACTAAAGTGGGATTTTAAACGAATTATTGCGGCTCAAATTGGTTCAGCCAAGATTTTAAAATCTGCAGCAACACAGGCCTATCTTCAACGCTCACGCCCGCAAACAACGCACTTTGACATTGAATATGCTGAGGTAATGCCTTATCAATGAGCGCCTTACCCTCAGCAGTTAACGAGACATGGACGGCGCGGCGATCTTCCTTACTGTGCTCCCGCTCAATCAGCCCCTTATTTTCGAGTCTGTCTAAACGACTGGTCATAGCGCCAGAACTTAGCATCATGCTCTGATAAAGTTGCGAAGGCGAGAGTGTGAATGGTTCTCCCGAGCGCCTTAACGTCGCGAGCACATCGAACTCCCCCTGACCTAAGCCAAATTCGGCGTGGCATTGCAGCAGTACCACTTCGATATATTTCGTTAAACGAGCGATTCGCCCGAGCACAGCCATAGGGATCAAATCCTCAGTCACCCCTTGCTGTTGCCACTGTTCAACAATTCTATCGAGGCCATCTTCTTTGGTATTCGAATCCGCTTTCTTTTTATCCGTAGAACTCGCGTTAGTATCCGCAGGACTGGCATTAGTTAGCGTCATTTTAGCTGTCATAGGTTTATCTCAATATAAAGATTCTTTACATCATTCTTTACATCTTAGTCATTTTCTCGCAGAATTAAAATATCTTTATATCAAGATACATCTGAAAGAGATTCTTTTTGAATTGTAGTGATGTAGTTTCAACCTACTGTTGTTGAAAGGAAATCATCATGAGTATGCTAAATGCTGCTACAAATCACTTTTTCAGCAAATCAAACTCAGCTTATTTTTGGAGACAATCCATGCGATCCCCCCAGACAGAGAAAGCGAATTTGTTGCTGCTCGGACTCGCGTTCATCCTTATTGGTCTAAATCTACGACCCATTCTCGCCTCCGTTGGGCCTTTACTGCCCAGCATACAAAAGGATATCAGCTTAAGTTTTACTTTAGCATCTATGCTGACATTGCTGCCCGTGCTCGCCATGGGACTGGGCTGTTTTGCAGGCTTTAGTATCGCCAAACGTTTAGGATTCAATACCGTAATGACAGGATCATTGCTACTGCTGATCGCCGCTACTGCAATGCGCTTCTGGGCGATAGATGCCAATTGGCTTATCTGCTCGGCATTACTGGCTGGAGTCGCAATCGCCCTCATTCAAACCATCATGCCCGCCATGATTAAGCTTAATTTCGGTGAACGGGTGCCCTTAATGATGGGGCTTTACGTCACCGCCATTATGGGCGGCGCCGCATTAGCGGCGAGTAGCGCGCCTTTTATCGGGATAAACTTAGGTTGGCGCGCGGGTCTAGGTCATTGGACTTGGTTAGGCATATTCGCACTCGTGCTGTGGCTCCTGATTAAACATAAAGCCGCATTACCGAGCCAAGCAAAAGAGCAAGCTTTGCAACTTAACTTTTGGCGTTTTCGTCGCAGTTGGCTATTGGCGATATTTTTTGCATTAGGCACAAGTTGTTATGTCTGCGTACTTGCATGGTTAGCCCCCTACGCGGTCGAGCTAGGTTATAGCCAAACTCAATCGGGATTAGTGTTAGGTTTCTTAACCAGCATGGAAGTGATCGCAGGCTTAGTGTTTCCTTGGCTTGCCAGCAAGTCGACGGACAGACGCGCCATCATAGCCCTACTCTGCTTACTACAACTTATTGGCTTTATGGGACTCGCACTCGCCCCTCAAGTATCGCTATTTTTATGGGCGGGACTTGCAGGATTAGGTATTGGCGGGATTTTTCCACTCGGGCTGATTGTCACTATGGATCATCAACAAAATCCTATGTTAGCAGGTAAATTAACCGCCTTTGTACAAGGTGTGGGATATACCATAGCGGCTATCTCGCCTTGGATTGCCGGATTAATTCGCGATAATTTCAACAGCTTTAACAGTGCTTGGTTATTACTCGGTGGCTTAAGTCTGATGGCGTGGATATTATCTTGGCAATTTAATCCGCAGGGTTATGCACGCCAATATCAAATCACCCGCTGCGTATCTTAACGACCTAACTCAACATAAAAAAACCGCCATGTCGGCTAACGATCATGGCGGTTTTTATTGTGTTGAGCTAAATAAATCGCGCTCACACTAAGCGAAACTTAAGACTTTTTAACGAAGCATGTCAGAATCACAATACGAGTACCGTTAACGCGGCCTTCGATATGCTCTGGGTTGTTGGTCAAAGCAATGTTACGCACAGCTGTGCCACGCTTAGCCACAAAGCTAGTGCCTTTCACGTTTAAGTCTTTGATGATGACCACAGTATCGCCAGCATTGAGCACTGCACCATTACTGTCTAACGTTGGCGTAGCATCGTCACCTGCTGCGGCAACTTCGGCATCACCCCACGCTTTTAAATCGTCTTCAAGATAAAGCATATCCAGCAAATCTTGCGCCCAGCTTTCGCCATTTAAGCGCTTAAGCATACGATATGACATCACTTGAACTGCCGGTACAGGACTCCACATGCTGTCATTCAGACAACGCCAGTGGTTCATGTCCATGGTATCCGGTGCCGCAATTTGGCCACTGCAGGTTTCACAAATCATGATCTCATTGTCACGGCCATCGGAGGCTGGCAGATCATAAATAGAGAGTTCAAGCTCGCTGCCACACAGTTCACACTTGCCGCCACAGCGACTTAGCAATTCATTTTCAGTCATTTTTCTGTTCTATATGCCTAGTAAAACGCGGATTATGCCATAAACTGGCATTTTTCGGCAGGGGGCTGAGGCAATATAACCCTATTTTTTATGAGCTATATATGCCTAGTCCACACAGCCTTAGTGATTAGTCTTTAAAATTCATAGGCTAAACTCAAACGAACATCACGCCCAGCTGCGGGGATCCCATCGGAGAGAAACGGCACCACTTGCAGATCCGTAAGATTTTTTACCATCAAACGCACACTTAATCCCTTTAAGATGGCTTGAGGTTCATAGGCGAGATACACATTCTGTAGGAAGTAATTTTCGCTTGGCGACTCGGCATTAAAGATATCACCGTGGGGAACATTGGTTTGCGCATCATACCAAGCGCCCTGCCAAGCGATAGAAATGTCATCTGTGATATACATGCCTAAACGCAGACGAATATCGAGCGGGGCTATGTTAGCTAAATATTCATCGTCATCTTGGCTATCTCTGAGTGACCCATTGTGCTGTCCTTGCAGCCATGAAACCGCAAGATCACTGAACACATCTTGATAGCGATATTGGGCTTCAAAATCGGCACCGTAAATATGGTAACCATCAAGATTTGTATAACCACTTTGAATTAACTGGGTTTTATCAGACTTAGCTCCGCGGCGCTGGGCAATATCATCACGACCTAAATTGGCAAACAGGGTGATTTGCGTCGACAAAGCATCCTCATTGGCAAGTACATGCTGATGCTGCGTCATTAGGCCTAATTTGAAGGCATGTAAGCGTTCGACATCAATGTCGCGACTCGTGCCGGTAATGCTGGCTTTAGCGTATTGCACGGCATAAATCTCATCCACCACAGGGGCTTGCAAGCTATAAGCGTAATCAAAGTTTAACCGAGCGTGATTTGTCAGTTGATAATCTATGCCTAATCTGGGTGAGAACCCCGAATGATGGGTTGAGCTATAGTCATGGCCCGCAGCAATATCATTGTAATCTGGTGCAATATTTGGTCGACCTATGCTGTAGATAAAGTCATATCGCAGCGAGGGAGTCACAGTTAAGTCATTAGTAAGATGAATTGCATCGCGAATATAGGCAGCATAGGTATCTTGACGGCCTTCAGGTTGGTAGTAAGGTGTGTACCAGCCAAAGTTTTTCTCGGGATTTGTTTCATAACTTTTGTTAAACACGAGCGAAGTGCGGTCGAGACTACGGTACTGTAATCCTGTGGTGATCTCATGGTCACCAATCAAGCTCAAGTTGTTAATATCAATGTAGTCACGTTTATAGTCTAGCCAAGATTCGTGACCGAAGTTGCCTACGGAAACCGTCATTTTCTCCCACGCGATATCGGGTCTTACCCAGTGGCGTGCATTCGCCGAATGGGAAATCACCACTTGGGTATCGATCAGGGGATTACTCGGCGAATAGCGATAATTTGCCGACCAAGTGTTGTCTTCATAGGTGTTGTAGGCGGTTGTGGCATACAGAGCCTGCTCGTAGGAACCGTACTTTTTAATGTTGTAGTCCGAAATTGCAGGCATAGGGCCACGGCGGTTAGCCCAAGGTTTGCGGCCCTCATCAAGATAATGGGTCACGCTCAAGGCTAATTGGTGATCGCCCTGCGCGTAATCCATCTTACCTAGGTAGTTATTTTGCTCATAACCTGAATATTCAAACTCTTCACCATTGGCTAAAGTGACATCCCCCGCATCGCGACGCGTAAGATGCAGCAAGCCAGATAGATGTGAATTCACGCGGCCATAAACTGTCCCCGTATAACCCATAGCGTCATTATTGCTGGCGTAGCTGGTTTTGACTCGCGCGCCAAGGGATTGATCATATTTAAGAAAATCATCAGCCGATTTAGTGACCACATACATGGCACCACCAAAACCGCCATTGCCCGAGCGCACATCATGGGCGCCTTTGATCACTTCCACTCGTTTGATGAGGTCAGGATCGAGGAAAAATGAGCCGTAGCGATACTGCTCAAATCCCACCGGAGCATTATCCACATAAACGTTAAAATCTTCAGTCTCGCCAAAGCCCCAAATATTAATCCGCTCACCGCCGCTGCGGGTACCGCCATCGATATGCGCCCCCGCCATATCATCGATCACTTCGGCGAAAGTTGTCGCCTGCATCTCCTCGATTTGATCCATGGAAATAATCGCTTCACCGGGTTTAGCGACTGTGATAGCCCTGCGATATTGCTGCCCATGAACCTGCAGGATCTCAATCGGCTCAACCTTAGGCTCGCCCAATACCTCAGCGGCGTACAACGGCATTGAGGGCAATATACATAATCCCATAAGCGACAGATTTCTATTCGCTTTCCACTTATCACATTTAGGCAGGCAACCCATTCAACGTCATCCTATTAACAAACCAATCTAAAAATAGGGCGGCATTATAGGCACTAACGAACAAGATAAGAATAGTTCTCACTTAGCTTTACATGTAAATAACCGACTTATTGAAAACAAGGTAGAAGCGGCACAATGCAAAAATTTAAGTGAAGATCTTGCCGAAGGATGGCAGTATTGGCACCCAACTTGACAGTCTTAACTATCGTGTTTTAACTATCGTGAGAAGAACGGGCAGGCGATACGGAAGGATATGTCAGCAACTCACCTTGCTCCTCAATCGGCATTAATACTGCTTGTGCTCGGTTTATCTGCATTAATAAGGTTCCCTGATAATGGCCACTCTAACAACTAAAATCCCCATCGCGACTGGTGCAACGTTCAGCGCGGCGAGCCTGCAATTTTTAAATCAACTGGCACAAAACAACTCCCGCGACTGGTTTAAAGCCCATCAGGCGGAATACGAAGAAACAGTGCGAACGCCTGCACTGCAGTTTATCGAGCAAATGCAGCCCAGTATCCTCGCCCTCTCGCCTAGGCTCACTGCCGTACCAAAAAAAGTCGGCGGCAGCTTGATGCGTCCCCAGCGAGACAGCCGTTTTAGCAAAGATAAAACGCCCTATAAAACCAATGTCGGCATTCAATTTCGGCATTTTCAAGGTAAAGACGTACATGCCCCGGGACTGTATCTACATATTGCCGAAGATGGCTGTTTTATTGCAGCAGGGATTTGGCACCCAGAATCAAAAGCCTTAAATGCCATTCGCACTTGTATTGATGAGAACCCTAACGGCTATAAAAAGGCGCTACAGACCTTACAAGGTCATGGATTTAATATGGATGGCGACAGCTTAACTAGACCACCAAAGGGATTTGATAAAAACCACCCTATGCTGGCAGAGCTAAAACGAAAAGATTTTATCGCAGTTAAAAATATCGCCTTTGAGGAACTCTGCCGCCCAGATACAGCCAGTTTTTGTGCCGAGCAGTTTGCATACAGCACTCAACTGATGGCCTATCTGTGTTTTGCGCTAGACTTGGACTTTTAGAAATAGACTTTTAAAAAATAGATTTCTAAAAAATCATGGCCTAGGCAAAAACCTAGGCCAATCAAACTATGTCATTTGCAGTTATGCCGTCTGATTAGCACTCAAACTACGTAAATAGTCTTGCAATACAACAAATGCATTGTCTAACAACTCATATTCGCCCGCCTTGCCTAACACTCTAATCCCTTGTAATTGCAGCACTAAAAAAGCAGCAACTTGATGTGGTTGCACATGGGCTAATAGCTCTCCACGCGCTTGGCAAACTTGTAACACTTGGGTGAATGAGGTCTGTAATCGACAAAATAATCGCTGACATTCCTGCAGCACACTTTCATCGTTAAGGCTCTTTTCGAGCACGGCATTTTGCATAAAACAGCCGTACTTTTGCTCCCGCTGCAAAGCAACAAAGCGCGCTAAATAAGCTTCTATTTCAGCCAAGCCCGCTTTTTCATGCAGCAAAGTATCTGAAGCGCCAAAAGAGTAATGATCAAGGTAAAAACGGAGGCACTCGCGGTAAAGATTCTGCTTGTCGCCGAAACTGTTATAGAGACTAAATCGATTAATGCCTAAATGGCCGACGAGATCGGAAATCGAGGTTTCGGCAAAGCCCTTTTGCCAAAAAAGCTCCATCGCCAATATGAGTTTTTCTTGCCGATCAAAATTACAACTCCGTGCCATAGCCTGCGACCTAATCTCTTGAATACGCGTTCACGATCAGCTTCACCATTCCTCTTTACTACAGAAAGTTGAGGGGTAAATCATTCTTGACTGTTCGTTTAGATATAGCGTAAATTCTAACCTAACCGAACGTTCAGAAAAAGCCTTATGTGCCCGAATCGAGCATAAAGCACTGATAAAAACTACAGGACTTTAGATGAAACTCTACGAATTAGCTCCGACTCCCAGCGCACGCCGCGTCAGTATTTTTCTTGCGGAAAAAGGCATAGAAGTGCCAAGAGTGAACGTCGATATCCGTGGAGGAGAAAATTTAAGCGCCGAGTTTAAAGCCAAAAGTGTAAATGGCCGCATTCCACTGCTCGAACTCGATGATGGCAGCTACCTGTGTGAATCTGTTGCCATTTGCCGCTATTTAGACGAAATCCACCCGAGTAAGCGTTCACTGTTTGGTAATACACCGCTTGAGCGCGCCAAAGTAGAAATGTGGCAACGCATCATAGAGTTACAAGGATTAATGGTCGGGTTTCAAGCCTTTCGTAATTTAAGCGGTGTCTATAAAGACAGGGAAAATTGTGTCGAGTCTTGGGGCGCAGAATCACGCCAAAGGGTCATTGACTTCCTACCAACCTTAGACCAACAATTGAGCAAGTCACCCTTTGTGGCAGGCGATGCATTCAGTATTGCCGATATTTCGGCTTACGTTTTTATCAGTTTTATTAAAAATTTAGACATCGAAGTGACTGATAACTTGCCGCATCTCAAGGCTTGGTTCAACACTATGGCGCAGCGTCCTGCCATAGTATCGTTAACCCCTAAAAAATAGCGGCGCTAATGCCTGATGATGAATATTCATGGGCACTAAAGTGAGTAGCTATAAGCGTTATAACCTAAAGGAATCATCATGATAGATTTATACACAGCCGCGACCCCTAACGGTTTTAAAATTTCCATCGCACTGGAAGAAATGGGACTTGAATATCGCGTCCATAAATTAGATTTCAGCACCAGTGAGCAAAAACAGCCAGAGTTTATCGCCATCAATCCCAATGGTCGCATTCCCGCCATTATCGACCGCGATAACGAGGATTTTGTGGTATTCGAATCGGGTGCGATTCTGCTGTATCTCGCCGAAAAAACAGGTAAATTCCTGCCAGCCGACCCGAAAAAGCGCTCACAGGTGATCCAATGGTTAATGTTCCAAATGAGCGGCGTCGGCCCCATGATGGGACAAGCCAACGTATTCTTTAGGTACTTCCCTGAAAAAATCCCCGCAGCCATTGACAGGTATCAAAAAGAAGGTCGACGTTTATTCGAGGTTATGAATACTCAACTAGCTACAAATCAATACCTTGCTGGTGACGAATACACGATTGCCGACATCGCAACTTGGCCTTGGGTGCGGATCCACGAGTGGAGCGGCATCAATATGGAAGGTCTGACACATTTGCAACGTTGGTTAGATGAGTTAGCACTCAGACCCGCGTGCCAAAAAGGCATAGTCACGCCACCACCGGTGGAAATGAGTGATGAAGAACGGGCTAAGCAAATCCAAAAGATGGTGACGAAATAATCACCTTCCAAGCGGTAATTGAGTGATAGTCTGCAAATAACCCTTTGGTACTGAATGCACTATAAGTCTCAGTGACTCAACCACAAAAAGCCCCGCAAGTTGATGCGACTTTGGGGCTTTTTTTCTGCCTGTTATCGGGCAAAACTGCTACACTCTGCGCCACTTATTTTTCCCCTCTGTTACAGTTATGCCTCCTACATAAGGCGCAGCCACAGAGAGCATAATTCAGGCTAAATTTATGGGTAATCCAAGCAGCTTCTCTTCCGGTATGGCATCTAACTCAGTCACATCATCGGCTTTAAATGTTCAGGCGAACACTCCTACGCAAAAACGTGCACTCAGTTACGCCAGTACAATTAAGCAATTATTCGATGAAATTCAAAGCAGTAAAATGCCCGCCGACCGTATTCTGGCCAACTACTTTAGAGAACATAAAAAACACGGCTCGAAGGACCGTAAAGTCATTCGTGAATCCTTATTTAGTCTGTTCCGCTGGTGGGGGTGGTTTCAGCGATTAGGCGATCAGCAAGAATCTGCCGTTTATTTTGCCAGCCTAAGCGCCAGTGCCCTATTGGAAGCCCATGCTTGGCAAGATATCGCCAACGCTTGGCATGAGTTATCGCAATCGCCCATCGATTATCAGCAAGCTCAAGCACTTGCCGTTGAAAGTCTCGACGACAAACTCACGCTAATGCAGCATTTATTTCCCGCGACTGAGTTTAAACCACAGGATTTATTACCCGACTGGTTCTGGCAAGTGTGCCCTGTAGATACGGCGCAGCAAACGCAATTAATTAATGCTATGTCTAGTCGCCCACCGATTTGGGGACGCGCGCAAGGGATCACTAGCCAAGATGCGGCGGCGCAGCTGCAAGCGATAGGTATCGATGCTAGTTATGGTCATTACTTTAACGATGCGATTAACCTTGGCAATAAGAGTATGAATCTTAATGAAATCGCCCTGTATATAGACGGTAACATCGAGATCCAAGATTTGGCTTCACAGGTCATAGGGCAAATTTGCGCGCCAGAACCCGATGCCCATTGGTGGGATGCCTGCAGTGGTGCCGGCGGTAAAACCCTGCAACTGCGGTCTTTGATGCTGACCAAGGCTGCTGATACTCAAACACCCTCTACGGGCAGCATTATATCGTCAGATATTCGCTCCAATGCCCTAGAAGAACTCACTAAACGCGCCCAAAGAGCTCACTTTAACGGTATTAGCGTTGCCCGTTGGAAGAGCGATGCCCTGCCGGTATCTGCGGATCATTTCGATGGTGTGTTAGTCGATGCCCCGTGCAGTTGTACTGGCACTTGGCGACGTAATCCTGATATGCGTTGGTTGGATGGTGTTGAAGCCGTGGCCGATAAAGCCGCGTTACAGCTCGATATTTTAAGCCGCAGTAGCCGCGCAGTTAAAGCGGGCGGCGTACTCGTTTACGCCACGTGTTCCTTGTCGCCGCTCGAGAACCAAGACGTGGTGACGGCGTTTTTACAGCAACATCCAGAGTTCATGCTCACGCCAATACGCAATCCTTTTACGGGTGAACAAACAGAAATGTTGACCGTATGGCCCTTTGAAGCGAATAGTGATGGTATGTTTGTCGCGCGTATGCTGCGCAACAAGTAACACTAACTCATTATTTTGTATCAAAACTTGGCGCCTTTCATTCTGGGCGCCAGTTTCAATCATATAATATAATTTCCGATGATAATTACACTTATCCTTTAATTATCATAAGGATAATCCACATATTCCCCATTGAAATCTCAGATACGGCCATTTCAGTGGCAAGATATAGCCTTTGGACAAAACTTTTCACCATCAGTGATGAAATATTTCGCTTTAGCTTCATCTCACCTTTGGGTAAAAAGATCGGGTGCTGCGAATGGCACAGGTATTTTTGGAATTTTGACCATGTCACACTCCTATGAATTTGACGACGATGATGCGCCATGGGGCGATAACGTCAAAGGTAAGCAAAAGAATAAACGCGTGAAACAGCGCCGCAGAGATACTAAGCGACGTTACTCGGACGATAATACAGAGGTGGATTTCTACCAAAATAAATCGAAGTAACTAAATCTAAGTACCCTTGCTCTCACGGGTTTGTTTTACAAATTCGTTCTGTGCTAAACCTGCCAAATCTGAGCAAGTTGGATAATATCCAACTTGCTACTCAACCCCGTTATCCCCTATCAAATACTTAATCACTCCAGTGTAAAATCAATGGGCTTAATTGCTTATTTGCCCTATGCTTTTTGGGCTATAACTCCCAAATCATTGGACTTACACTGAAATTTAAGGATGAACGCCATGGAAAAACAGCGCCCCGACTTTATTTATCCCCAAGGCAGTATGTTGATGCACTCGCCCTTAGTGCTAAATAAAGCCGATATGTACGGTTTTTTTCTTAAGGGGAAACAGGAAAACCTGCAACGCTCTATCGATAAAACCCTGAATCAAGTTGCCGGTAGCGCAATGTATTTTAAGGTGCTGTCTCCCTACGTACTGACAACCTTCACTCAAATTGAAAAAGCATATTCCGCTTATCCAGAGGACAGAGCTAAGGGCTGGATCCAAGAAACGGACATCATCACTTGGGTCATGGTCGGGCGCCAAGATAGCAGCGACAGTAAACAAATCAGCCAAGTGTATTTTCAGCCGCTACACATTTGGGTGAACGATGCCATGGCCTTAATTAATGGCAGAGAACTCTTTGGTTATCCTAAGTATTTATGTGAATACACTATGCCAGCGGTTGGCGAGCCTCTGACGCGATTATCCCTTGAGACCAAAAGTTTTTTACATTTCTCACCCGAAACCGAACTTGCCCTGCATCCATTAATTGAAGTGAATTGCAATGCCAAACCCGAGGCACAGCTCTCAACCCTTGAAGCGATAACCCAAACTTGGCAACTCTTTAAAGAACAAACCGATTTTATTCCAGAACTTGACCAGCTTGGCGAAGAGCAGCTATTTCATCTGTTATTTAAACCCGCTATCGATCAAGTATTTCTAAAACAGTTCCCCGACTCGTCAGGGCAAAAAGCCATTTATCAAGCCATCGTTGCCGCGCCAGCCCAAGTGAATAAAGTGCACAGTGTTGCCCTGCTAAAAAATGATTTTGTCGCGACCATTTTTGATAATGCCAGCTTCCCGTTAAAAGATACGCTCGGGGTCGAGATTGGTGAGCAGCACGTTTTACTCCCTTACCATGTGAACTTCGATTTTGAAGTGCCGCCCGGCGAGGTATTAGTCGATAACTCCGAAATCAAAAAACAGAAAATAGCCATTCTCGGTGGAGGTGTCGCGGCAATGACAGCAGCCTGTTATCTAACCGATAAACCCGGCTGGCAGAATCAATATGAGATTGATGTCTATCAACTCGGCTGGCGTATCGGTGGTAAAGGGGCAAGTGGCCGCAATGCCGCTATGGGGCAACGCATCGAAGAACATGGTTTACACATCTGGTTTGGTTTCTATCAAAACGCGTTTGCCTTAATGCGCAAAGCGTATGAGGAATTGGATAGGCCAGCAAACGCGCCGCTTGCGACTTTTTTTGATGCCTTTAAACCCCATAACTTCATCGTCTTACAGGAAGAAGTTGATGGCCGTTCTGTAAGTTGGCCAATCACTTTCCCAATGTTACCAGGCATCCCAGGTGATGGCACCGAAACCCTCACCTTCTGGAAAGTCGTTAAAGTCGCCTTTGCGTGGATCAAAGAATGGCTCAAAGACATGGATGACCTGCTCGATGCAGATGAAAATGCCATGGGAACACCTAAAAACTGGCTCGATAGCAGCTGGTTTGAACGCTTAAAAGATAAGTTAGAGGATTCGGTCGAAGATGCCAAAGAATCACTCGACGCGCTCGGTGATAAGCTTGAATGCCATTTTAATCAAATGATTGGCCGCGAGTGCGATGAGCATGTACACAGTGAAAGTGACGATGGTTTTGTAGAATCGGCCGTCGATGCCCTGCATCAAAGACTCGTGAAACGTTTTAGCGGACATTTAGATAATAATGACGAACTGCGCCACTTATATATAGCCGCCGATCTGGGGCTCACGATCCTCAAGGGCATGTTTGCCGACGATGTGTTTGAGAAAGGCTTTGACGCCATCAATGGTTATGATTATCGCGAATGGTTAACCAAACACGGCGCCAGCCTTAAGTACACAGTCGACAGTGCGCTAGTGCGCGGTTTTTACGACTTAGTGTTTGCCTATGAGAAAGGCAACTTCGACAAACCTAATGTCGAAGCGGGCACAATTATCCGCGCTATGCTGCGTATTGCCCTGTGCTATCAAGGTGGCGTGATGTGGAAAATGCAGGCCGGAATGGGTGATGTGGTCTTTACGCCTTTCTACGAAGTACTCAAACGCCGCGGAGTCAATTTCCACTACTTCAATCGAGTTGATAATCTCGAATGCCGTAATCAAAGTATTCAAGCGATTGAGATCACTGAGCAAGTAGCTCTGGCGCCGACTGTCACAAACTACGATCCCTTGGTCGATGTTAAAGGTCTCGCCTGCTGGCCGAGTACGCCCAATTATGAGCAACTTGAGCCTGAACAAGCTGCGCTGCTCAAAGCCCATAATATCAATCTTGAACACTTCTGGAGCGATTGGGACAGCGTATATGAAACGCACTTTGGGAAAGCCCTACCGAAAAAGCGCTTAGTCAAAGGTGTGGATTTCGACAAAGTCATCTTCGGTCTTTCCATAGGTTCTGTGCCCCATGTGGCGAGTGAAGTCATGGCACAAAGCCCAGCCCTCAAGCTTTGCGTTGATAAGGTGCAAACTGTCGCCACTCAAGCCTATCAACTGTGGATGAACCAAGATCTGAATGGGATAGGCTGGCCTAATTACTCTGAAGATGGCGAGGAACCCGTATTATCGGGCTTCACCGAACCCTTCGATACTTGGGCATCAATGAACCAACTGCTAGACAAAGAAGATTGGCGCGGCTTAGAACCTAAAAATGCCAGTTACTTTTGCTCGGCATTGCCTGTCGAGGCCTATCCACCAAGCTCGGATGTAGATTTCCAACAACGGAAAACCTTAGAAGCAAAAGCGGGTGCTATCCATCAACTCAATACCGAAATCCATAAACTTTGGCAAAATGTCGGTGATAGCTTCCCTTGGGAATGGTTACACGATGAACATGACCGTCAAGGTGTTGCCCGTTTCGATAGCCAATATTGGCGCGCAAATGTAGACCCATCCGAGCGTTATGTCTTATCGGTTAAAGACAGCTCGCAGTATCGCATCACGACGGATGGCACAGGGATAGATAACCTGTATATGACGGGCGATTGGATAAAGACAGGCCTTAATGCGGGCTGCGTCGAAGCGGCGACGATGGCGGGAATGCACACTTCAAAAGCGATATCGGGTCATCCTGCGGTGATTAAGGGCGAAAAAGACTTCTAAGCTCGTCCTTAAATCTAGCTAAGTCGCAAACTTGGACACTGCTGAGTCCAAGCAAAATGAAGCTAATAAATCTAAGATAAAAACATAAACGGCGCAGATAAATTCTACGCCGTTTATGTTTTCTAATGTTCTACTAAAACGATTATTTTAACTTTTTCAATAGCTAGCTTAAATGTAGCCTCACATCGACACCGCGAGTATCTGCATACTCTTGACGACGCTTATCCATACGCGATTGATATAAGTGAGTGTCAGCAGAACGCAACCACTCATGGGGATCTGCGACCTCAGTGTTTAACGACATCCCAAAACTACACTGGCACTCTTTAAAACCATGGCTTGCTAATTCTTCACCTAAGCCACTCAAAGCACTCTGTAATAACTGGATACCAGCAGAAGGCGTCACAATCACAAACTCGTCACCACTAATACGATAAACCTTCATGTGCGCTAAGTCTGTTGCTTGCAATAACTGCACTATCAACAGCAATAATCTATCGCCTTCTTGATGGCCGAGTGTTTCATTGACACTTTTCAGACTATCGATATTCAATAGTGCTAACGCCATCGGTTGCACGACTTTATCGGCAAATCCTAATTGTGAGTTCATATATTCGTCAAAGGCATAACGATTACCGACTCGCGTTAATCCATCTAAACGTGCCTTTTCCCATGCAATCGCTAACTCTTCAATATGCGCCTTACGTTCCTCAGCAAGTAATTTCAGCTTATTCGCTAACGCTAAGGACAGTAATAACGCATCAGCCGTACCGCCCATCAGAGTCGCAAGCTCTGCATGTTCAATGAAATCAGGAGTGAGCCCCATATTTCCGGGTAAAATAATCACCGCAGGCAACAGCAAGCAAGTAAAGGCAAGAATAAAATAACGCGCAGGAGCAAAGCCTTTCATCAAGCACACATTACCGCAGGTAATCGCTAAAGCAATCCATAGCATAATCAGTACAGAGGCAATAATTGCCGTATAGGATAACAACCAAATACTGGTCGGCAGAGCCACAATACAGGCAAACATTAAATACTGACTAAGACGCCACAGCCGCGGAGAGTAACTAGGCAACTGCAGGAAGTGCTTGTAAAACATGATATTAAAAATAGGCAAACTGATGAAAAACAGATGATGCAACTCAAGGTAATGGAAATTAAATAAGTGTGCGGGCAAATGGAAAGTCAGTGCCCAGCCACCAAAATAAGCAAATACGTAAAGGCCATAGTAGAGAAAGGCTTTATCAAGAATAGAGATATAAATCAAAATATTATATAAGGCGATAAACAATAATCCGCCTAAACACAGCAGCACTGCCATTGCGAGACGGTCAGACATAAGTTGATGATCCGCCACACTTTGCAAAGCTATCTCAGGGGGAGATGAGTAATAACGACTACTCAGCTTCACCACCAGCCAATAATCCGTGCCCATATTCAAGGTGACCTTACGACCATAATCGAATAAAAACTGGTATGGAGCAGTGTAGCCACTGTGGGCATGTTGTACGCTGCCGTCACTGCCGAGTATCCAATAATCTACGGATTCAATAATCGAATTACTTGCATCCACTACCCAGTTTGATTGACGTTGATTGACCATCACAGGTGTAATCATCCAATAATCGCCACCGGTTAAGCTGACCGAACTAGCTTCGTCGAGTTGTCCCATCCAATGGGGCACGGTTTCAAACCGCTCAGGAGGCTGTTGATCCGCTTTAGCATGGAACAAATACGGGGAGTCCAACGCAATTTCAGCGCTTAATACAGAGGGACTTAATGTCCACAAGAAAAGTAAAAAACACCAAAATAGAGTTTGTTTAAGTTTGTTCATCGGCTTATTTAGTTAAAGGGCCATAGATCATTTTTACAGCTATGAAGAAAATGCTAATGCTGTCAATCTTAGTCGATAGTTGGATTTGTAGGTTAACTTTATGGCTACATTTAGTTTTTTACAATCAGTTAGGCTAAATTAGTCGGATATACCATGCCTTATGATGCTATTTTAGTCTCAAAGTCCAAACTGCGGTATGAAATTCAAGATACACCTTAATACTGACTTATTTTTGCTGGGATCCTATGCAGCCTCTATTGATGATTTTAGCCGCACAACTACTGATTGCCAGCGGTAACCTATTGGTTAAGTTGCTTGAAACCAATGCGCCTGTTTTTCAACTGGTACTCTACAGGCAATTATTTGCCACCCTGCTTGTACTGCCTTTTGTGTGGCACTTACAGGGTAATCTTAAACTGAGTCCTTTTTACAAAGTGCATCTCGCCCGCGCGCTATTGATTGGACTGGGCAACGCCATTTTTATGCTCGCTATTCTGCATCTTCCGCTCGCAACAGTAACAGCGGTGATTTATACCTCACCCTTGTTACTGCTAGTACTATCGGCCATTTTTTTAAATGAACGAATTGGTTATCGACGCACAGTCGCAGGTCTTATCGGCTTTAGCGGTATTTTACTTATCAGTCAACCAACAGAATTTAACCTGTATATAGGTTTAGCCTTTTTCGGTGCCATGACATCAGCGTTGAATAGTTTGATTTTAAAGGCCTATTCGACCCATGAACATCCTTTTTCCATGCTCTTTTGGTCTAATGCCTTTGCGATGATATTTCTGATACCTGCGACCTTGTACGAAGGCGCCGAATTTAGTTTACCAGTGGCGCAAGTGGGGCTGACTTTGGGACTATTTTACATTGCCATGACCTATCTCATCATCCATGCCTATCGACGTGCCGATGCGAGCCAAATGGCACCAGTAGAATATACAGGATTGATTTTTGCAGCCTTGTTAGGCTGGTGGATACTCGATGAAGAACTCAGCCTAGTGATTTTAATCGGTATTGGATTGGTCATTTTCTCATCCATATTGCCAAGCTACAGTGAGCTAAAGGCAAAATGGAAAAGCCGGCGAAGTTAACCTCGGCCGACTCTTTAATTCGACATCACGATCGCAATATAGCTAAATCAATATGCCTTGTGCTTAGAAACGGAATTTACCGCCAATATACACACCATCTTCGAAAGTAAAATTGCGGGCATCATCGTATTCGAAGGCAATCTTGCGGTAACCAACATAAAGTGCCATGTTTGGCGTTATACGGTATTGCACTTTTGAATCCAATTCATAATGACCATCAACATTGCCAAATGACAATACAGACGGTGCATAGTAAGCCGCAGCGTGCAGTGAAATATTGGGCCCCATTGATAGTGCATAACGACCACCAACAGAAACGGCACTGCCATTGGGTGAATAGTCAGACCAAAGCTGGCTTAACTGAGCACCGACCTCAAAGTGATGCACACCCGCATCATGGGTCATGTGCATTGCACCTTGAGCGATATGGCCGCCTTCATCCGCATAGATATAACCCAAAACCGCGTTAGTATCTTTGTTCAATTGCAGTTCTAACTCAGTTGAAACCACATCGTTGTTCAACCCAAGATTAAATTCTGACGCATTCACTTGCAGCGCTGCTGCACTCAATAATAAGACACTTGCTACTCTGAACTTAGCCATAAAAAAACACCTCAATAATGACTGTGGGTAATAGCCGCGGATCATACCGAATAAATAAAGAAAATCAGCCTATTTGCGTATAAAGAGGGATTATTTGCGAGGAATATACAAATGTAAAACAAGATAAAAACACATTAAGATCTAAGTCTTTTCACTTACAACACAATTAGACCGATGGGGTACGATCGCCAACTAAAGACTGCATTATCGCTTCAGCATCGACATTAACGCTTAAAGCTAAGTAATACCAACCCACAGTATTTCCCGTGCCACGGATACTCAAATAATTACGCCAAAACTGAAAACCAGCCTTCAATAAATTAGCTTGACTCGACGTGTTCTCGGCGCGAATAGTCGCATACAAAATCGACATTCCTAGGGCCTTTGCCACCTCAATCCGTTTATGAGTTAACCCTTGTGCTATGCCTTGACGTCGATAATGGGGCGATACCACCAGATAACCCAATTCACCGACAGTGCCTTTATCGACAGTGCCTTTACCGGCTTTTATCGCGGCGCAACCGACAATCTCACCCTCGATAGTTTTCGCTAAGATCACCGCACGGGAATCGAAAAAGACCTGATGATCCAACGGATGAGCATTATCATCACGCCCATCAATTAATTGTGCCGCCAGCGCTAATTCTTCCGGCTTTTTACCTATAACAAACTGAATGTTATTCATATCCAGATTAAACCGTTAATGTTCCCAACATACGGTGAATGCACACCAAATTGCCGTGCATTCATCTTCCAAACTCACCCAAGAACCTACGCTACAGATATAACAACGTCGCCATACCTAAGAAAGTAAAGAAACCCACCACATCGGTCACAGTCGTTAAGATCACTGAACCCGATAACGCCGCATCTTGATTAAACTTCTGCAACACCATAGGCACTATCACCCCAGCAATAGCGGCAACGGCCATATTAATCAATATCGCACAGCCAATCACTATACCTATCGTCGCTTCACCGAACCACCAGCCAGAGACTAAACCTATCACTATCGCCCACAAAAATCCGTTAACTATGCCAATGCCGAGTTCGTTTTTCATTAGCGAAAACAAGTTACCCGCCGAAATCTGTCCCATGGCCATGCCACGGATCATTAGCGTTAGAGACTGGCTCCCCGCGATACCGCCCATAGAAGCGACAATCGGCATCAACACAGCTAATGCAACCACTTGCGATAGGACATTTTCAAATAAACCAATGGTCGCTGAGGCAAGGAAAGCCGTCAGTAAATTGATCCCAAGCCATACTGCACGGCGCTGAGCACCTTTCATAATAGGGGCGAACAAGTCGTCGGATTCATCCATACCCGCTGTTGCCATCAACTGCGCCTCATAATGCTCACGCACTAATGCCGTTGCGGTTCGTAGCGTCACTCGGCCGATTAACTCTCCGGACTCATCAATCACAGGCAATTCAATTTCGCGGCTGTGCTCTATCGCTTCGGCCGCTTCCAAAAGACTCGTATCGGCGGATAACGCACGGCAGTCCTCAGACAAAAGTGAAATCAATAATTCATCGGGATTATGTTTAAAAATATCATAACGACGAACAGTACCTTGATACTTATCCAGATCATCAACGATAAACAAATTGTCGTTACAGTCGAGCTCGATACGGCGAAAGAAGCGCTGAGCTTGAGCAACTGTCGCCTTATCACTGAGCACCAACATTTGATGATCGGTATAACGGCCGATTTCATTCTCAGAGTATTGATCATAAAGTTCGAATCGTTGTCGCTGACGCTCTCCCATCTGAGCCAAGGCACGATCGGTAAAACTTTCAGGAAGATAATCACTCCACTCAATTAAATCTTCTGGGCTTAATTGTGCAAATAACAGATCCACTTCATTGTCAGGCATCCGCTTCAGGATCCCCATACGTGGATCGGCACGCATTAGGCTCAGCACAGTCACTCTGTCAGCAAATTCAACTTGCTGCCAACGCTCGTAACGCTCATCCAAGGGCAAGGATTCAAGCGCTAAGGCTATGGTTCCAGGTTCTGAGTCATTCAGAATTTCACTAAACACTTCAGCCTGTTCTTCGCCTTCAACTTCAGTGAGTTGTTGAACTACTTGCCCCACATCCGCTTGCATGTTTGTTTCGTATTCTGCGTCATTTTCTATCACACAGATGCCCTTTTCTTTAGCCACAAAATTTCTGTAACTATATTGATAATTAAGTAAATTAGCAAACCCACAAAATAAATTGCGCGCAATTATATTGCTGAAAATTATTTTAAGGTTTATGCTGTTTGGCTAAGATCCTACGGAGGTGAACATGACTACGAATATATACAGCCAATCAGCAACAGACATTCGAGGCAACGCGGTAAGCTTAGAGCAGTATCGGGGCAAAGTACTCTTAATCGTCAACACCGCCAGTGAATGTGGATTTACACCGCAATACAAAGGATTAGAAGCGCTATATCAAAAATACAAAGATCAAGGATTAGTGATTTTAGGCTTTCCTTGCAATCAATTTGGCGCCCAAGAAAAAGCCGATGAACAAGGCATTCAAGCCTTTTGTGAATTGAATTTTGGCGTGACGTTTCCGCTATTTTCTAAAATAGAAGTGAATGGCGAACATACCCATCCACTTTATCAATACCTTAAGAAAGCCGCTCCCGGCGTATTAGGCACTCAAGGTATTAAATGGAATTTCACTAAATTTTTAGTTAATCGCCAAGGCGAAGCAATCGAAAGATTTGCATCAACGACCAAACCCGAAGCATTAGAAAGTAAAATTGCTGCTTTGCTAAAATAATTTAATCACTATCTATTTGAAATCTTGCAGTTTATAAAAATTTAGATTTATTTTAATTTTTTTATGGAACTTTAACCGTACAAGGCCCCTCAAATGTATTGAACAGTGAATGTCTTTTTCATATTCATCATCTCCCTGGGGCTTCTAGCGCAGCCCCCTTGACCTAGGAATAGGTCATTAGGCAACCATTAGGTTGCCTTTTTTTTATCCCTTTATTTTATATGTAAAATAAATGTAACAACTAAGTGTGAGCACTCAATATCTCTCAAAAACTTTTTTTGTCTTTTTTCTGATATCGGTGAACTTAATTAAAAATGGCGACTCTGAGTATAGGTAAGGATTAACGGATAAGATTAAATGCACCTTGAGAATGAAATATGTGAAGTCGCAGTTTCATGCACTCAAATGACACAGTTTCTGTTTTATCGCATTGAGTCGAATTGGTTGGTCGTTCATCATCATCTCCCTTTTGGGGCACAATAGAAAACACGCTAGCGCACTGAATTCTATTTGTATCCCGCACTGATTTCCTTGTGGCAACCTTAGGTTGCCATTTTTTTTGCTCAAATTTCAACAAGTGCTAACGCTAGCTCATAGATTAATAAATCTGGCACGCGTTTAATTTTTATCCCCATGATTTTAATGTAAAACAAATGTAACACTTAAGTGTAAGCACTCAGTATTCCCCAGAAAATGCCCCAGAAAATCTTTTTGAAACTTTTTAGGATTTTTTTCTGATATCAGTGAACTTAATTAAAAATGGCGACTCTGAATATAGGTAAGGATTAACGGATAAGATTAAATGCACCTTGAGAATGAAATATGTGAAGTCGCAGTTTCATACCCTCAAATGACACAGTTTCTGTTTTATCGCATTGAGTCGAATTGGTTGGTCGTTCATCATCATCTCCCTTTTGGGACACAATAGAAAACACGCTAGCGCATTGAATTCTATTTGTATCCCGCACTGATTTCTTTGTGGCAACCCATAGGTTGCCATTTTTTTTACCTAAATTTCTATAAGCTGAGTGATTTGTCCAATTGAACTTGAATCGAAGGATGATAGCCTGCACGCGCCTTTGTATAGATGTCTTTTAATTCAGAGTGATATCCCGCAATTTGTAACTCAGCATAGAGTGGCCGCACAAATTTACCACGTCCAATACGCACTAAATAGGCACTTAATGCCGGCAACACAGGATCATAATGATTACGAATCGCGACTCGAAACCAATCACAGGCAATTTCTACATTAGTCGATTGGGTTAATTGGAAGGTTTCATCCAGATCCATCAATTGAACTTGACTAACGACTTCAGGTAATTGGGTCAGAAAATATTGCCAATGGTGCACTCGCCAATCTTTAACGCTTAACCGACCCGCTGCCGTTCCCTGTAGAAAACACGCCAGCGCATCATCGACTTTATCTAAACTCATGGATGTTGGTCCGCAATAGCCCTCAGGTAAGCCTTCACCATAAATCCACGTTAATAGTTCAGCTTCAGTGATTTTATCTGCATGTAATTGCTGTAAAGTTTGTTTTGCGTACTCGACAAACACTTCGGTGGTAATGGCTTTAAACGCAAAATGATTCACATAAGTGAGTAAAAATTTATCAAATTCTACTCGCCCTAGCCTGCGCTCTAAATCATGGACAAACATCGAAGCCTTATCATAAGTAAAACGATTAAAGGCAAGATTAGGATCGTCCTGCTGCACATTAGCGGGTAAAGTTTGCTTATCCTTAGGCAAAGACGCTATTTCTTCTTTTAAGCGACCAAACTCTATTACCCATTCTAATTCTGCCTGTTCTTTGCCGTAGACAGCCTCGACAATACGGTTAGTAAAATAGGTCGTGAAACCTTCGTTTAACCAGAGATCACGCCAAGTCGCATTACTGACCAAATTGCCCGTCCAAGAATGCGCTAACTCATGGGCAACGGTTGACACTAAGCTTTTATCACCAGCAATGAGTGTGGGCGTTAAAAAGGCTAAACGCGGATTCTCCATTCCACCGAATGGGAAACTCGGCGGCAAGATAATCATGTCATAGCGGCCCCATACGTAAGGACCTAACAATGACTCGGCAACGTCGAGCATGTATTCAGTATCTTCAAACTCTTTTGCGGCGGCCGCTAGCATGCTCGGCTCGGTATACACGCCGCATCTTGGACCTATCGCTTGAAAGGCAATATCACCCACAGCCAAGGCCATTAAATGGGTCGGAATAGGCTGTTCCATCTCAAAGTGAAACACACCATTAAGTGGCGTATCGGGATGATTCATCGCGCTCATAACGGCGCGCATGCCTTTGGGCACTTGCACCTTAGCATCAAAAGTGATCCGCGCCTTAGGCGTATCTTGTAATGGGATCCAACTACGGGCATTGATCGGTTGCGATTGACTAAAGAGGTAAGGTAACTGTTTACCCGCGGTTTGCTCAGGCACTAGCCACTGTAATCCTTGGGCGGACGGAGAGGTTTGATAGTGAATACAAACCTGCTTGCAAAGAAATGCAGGTAAAGTGATACACAATTTTTGCCCGAGTATGGGGTCAGCTTCATTAAGCACAAAGTCGAGCGGTTCTTCATCCATTTCTGTTAATGCATTCACCCCCTTTGTAGCATTAAAGCAAGTCACAGCAAGTATGGTTAGATCTCGACTATCAAGCCAAAGCTCTGTTACATCACACTCAAGAAAATCCAAGGACAGCGTCGCTTTAGCGAAAAGACGCTGCGCGTCAAAATCCACCATGACATACAAAGAGACATGGGTCACTTGCACTTGTTCGGTATTCGCAAAAGAATGGTAATCTCGGGTTAAATCCCAAGGGGCTACATCAGCTAATGTACTCTTAGTTGGTTGCAACACTGTCGCCTCGATATTCAAGTTTTGAGCGGTATGTTCTAAATAGTGGGTTATGAGTTACCTTGCTGTGGTGACGGGCTTGATAACTTATCACTAATCATTGGGAGGTATTATCGACTGCAAATTTACTCAGAGGCAAATCGTAACTGAGCTTTAAAGATCCTTAGGAACAAGTTTTTTGTAACAGTTCATCTTTAGGTGTAGGTACCGAGTTTGCAATAAGTTGTCCCTAGCTTGCTGGATTTATCGGTAGCCACAGTAGAAGCCGCTAAAATTGAGACGTGCAAACTTAGCAAAAATCGAGTCAGCCTCTTTTTATAAAAACAAAATGCAAAATTATTTAAAATATTTCGCACTTTCCCTGAACTAATTTGATGATGCTGAGTCAGATATTATGAACCGAATCTTTGTAATGAGTTTCTTCGTTCATCATCATTCTCCTTTAGATGGTTTCTAGCGCGACCGTCCCAAGATTCCGAATTGGAATTTACAGCAACCTACTTAGGTTGCTTTTTTTATGTCTTTAATTTGGTCTAAACCTGACATCATTACACATTTAAAACCACAAAAACAAAAAGGACCTCCTAAGAGGTCCTTGATTAACAAGCCGTTTGGCTTACAAGCGAATACCTACTTGCTCTAAATCTTTAGCAACTACGCTATTAGGCACAGGTACGTAACCGTCTTTTTCTACCACTTGCTGACCTTGCTTAGACAACACATAACGCAGGAATTCTTTTTCCATTGGTGCTAAGTCTTTGTTTGGTTGCTTGTTCACGTAAACGTATAAGTAACGTGATAGTGGGTAAGTACCATTAGCCGCGTTTTCAGCTGTAGCTTCGATAAACTCATTGCCTTTCTTAGCGATGGCAACAGCTTTAACACCTGCAGTTTTGTAACCGATACCTGAGTAGCCAATCGCATTCAGAGATTGAGAAACAGATTGCACAACAGAAGCTGAACCAGGTTGCTCGTTTACGTTAGCTTTAAAGTCACCTTTACAAAGCGCGTGCTCTTTAAAGTAACCGTAAGTGCCCGATACTGAGTTGCGACCGTAAAGTTGAACGTCTTTGGCAGACCAGTTACCGTCTAAGCCTAAATCGCCCCAACGTTGGATGTCACTGCTACCGCATTTGTGAGTAGAAGAAAAAATACCATCAACTTGCTCAACGTTTAAGCCTTTGATTGGGTTATCTTTGTGTACGAATACGGCTAAAGCATCGATAGCTACACGAATCGCAGTTGGCTTATAACCAAAATGCTTTTCGAATGCTTCAACTTCATTAGGCTTCATCTTACGGCTCATAGGACCGAACTGTGAAGTGCCTTCAGTCAACGCTGGTGGCGCAGTAGAAGAACCCGCCGCTTGGATCTGAATGTTGACGTTAGGGTACATTTGTTTAAATTCTTCTGCCCAAAGTGTCATCATGTTGGCTAAGGTATCTGACCCTACAGATGATAAGTTGCCAGATACACCGCTCGCTTTTTCATAAGTAGGCAGAGATGGATCAATCGATGCCATCGCAGTGGCAGAGAATACACCAGCGGCTGTTAGAGTAATCGCGCCGACAAGCTTTTTCAGTTTCATTATGTGCTCCAGTAGTAAGCTAACTAATTTGTAACTTAAGTTTCTTCAGACGCAGCCAGTATCAATCGCTACAATGACAATTCTATGTCCGTGATATGACACTTAAATGACAATGCACTATTTATCGCTTTTTTCTGTCATTTATTAAAGACTCAATAAATCTAGAAATAAAAACAGGCCCTAATGGCCTGTTTTTATTATTTATTGTAAATATTTCACTCACACATACTATTTCTTACGTTCGATAAGATGCAAAGGGATAATAAAGCTAAAAGTACTGCCTTTACCGACTTCACTGCTGATTTTAAGCTTACTGTGATGGTGGTTAAGCGCATGTTTTACTATCGCTAAACCTAAACCACTACCACCAGTTTGCCTTGAGCGCGCACTGTCTACCCGATAAAAGCGTTCCGTTAATCGACCAATATGCTGAGCCGCAATACCTTCACCCGTATCCGTTACGCTAAAGATGGCACCCGTAGCCACACTGCACCACTGCACTGTAATTTTCCCGCCAGGTTCTGTGTAACGAATCGCATTAGAAATCAAGTTAGAACAGGCACTTCTCAGCTGTAATTCATTGCCGTGAGAATCAAGTCCAGGCTCACAATAGAAACTCAATTCATACTTATCTTGTGCCAGCGCCTTAGCTTCCTCCTTGAGCACCTCCATCAACTGCGTCATATTCACAGTGTTTTCGAGGTTAATATCCGCCGCATCTTCAATTCGCGATAACATCAATAGCTGTTCGACCATAGATTGCATTCGTCGTGTCTGCTGCTGCATCAATGCTAACGGCTTGACGTTCATCGAATCAGGCTCAGCCATGCTTTGCATCATTTCGAGGTAACCCTGTAGCACAGTGAGCGGCGTTTTTAATTCATGCGACACATTGGCGACAAACTCTTTTCGCATCCCCTCAAGCTGACGTATACGAGTGATATCCCGCGCAATTAACAGTAGCTGCCTGTCACCGTAAGCCATGATACGGATTTCAAGCAAACGCCTATCCGATACCGGCGAAGGTAACTCCAGCGGCTCTTTGTATTGTGCGGATTTAATGTAAGCAGAAAAATCAGGATGACGAATTAAATTATCGATTCGTTGACCATTATCCTGTGGCCACACAAAACCGAGAATGAGTTGCGCTAACTTGTTACACCATAAAATATTATGCTCTGAATCAAGCACGACAGCGGCATCGGGTAACGCCTCAGCACCTTGACGAAATCGTGCCAGCAGTGCGGCCAGTTGACCGACTCGTCGACGATTCTTCCCTTGAAGGCGATAAATACCGTTAAATACACCTTCCCAGCTCCCACTGCCCTGCGGCGGCGTGAGTTTTCTATCCCGCCATAACCAAAAGTTAAGCCGCGATAATTGTCGGTAATGCCAGCAAACTAACCCTAGCGTGCCGATAAAGAGTATCCAGAGAAGTTTCCCTACCAATAAACCTATTAGCGCGCAAAGCAGTAGATATAAACCTAAGCGCGTAAACAACCGATACCCTGAATAAGAGTCAGACATAAATAAACCCAAACATCAGGCTAAATAAGAGGAGCACAAGATAGCGTAAAAGCTAACTTGTGCCTAACAGTTATTCAGCACTAAATGCGTGTAGAGAAACGATAACCAGCGCCACGAACCGTTTGGATCAAGCGATCATGACCAGACTCTTCAACGGCTTTACGAAGGCGTCTGATATGCACGTCAACGGTTCTGTCTTCAACATACACATTGGTGCCCCACACATTATCGAGCAGCTGTTCACGGCTGTAAACACGCTCAGGATGGGTCATGAAAAAGTGTAATAAACGAAATTCGGTTGGGCCCATATCTAATACAGTTTCACCCACACTCACCCTGTGACTCACAGGATCGAGCATTAAGCCCTGTACATCAATGGTTTCTTCTAAACGAGTCGGTGCACTACGACGCAATACAGCTTTAATACGTGCGACCAGCTCTTTAGGGGAAAAAGGTTTAGTGATGTAATCATCGGCGCCAACTTCGAGGCCTTTGACTTTATCTTCCTCTTCACCGCGGGCGGTTAACATAATGATCGGAATTTGGCGCGTAAACTCATCTTGCTTTAAGCGTTTCGCCAATTGAATACCACTTCCGCCAGGAAACATCCAATCCAATAAAATCAGATCGGGGTAAGGCTCCTTTAGCAGCGCAATGGCCGAATCAAAATCTTCCGCCGCAGAGGTGGTAAACCCATGCTGTTCCATTACAAAAGTCAGCATCTCGCGGATGGCCAACTCGTCTTCTACTATCAATATCCTTGCAGTCATAAGTGATTTTCTGTCAGTGAATGTCAACACGGCTATTATTAGTCATTTTTATTACAGATTTATGAATAAGTGCGCCGCTTGAGCCATATAGTAGTAATATTTGTCATAATAAGTTTATATAACTGTTTGTTTATAGCAATAAAAAAGGAGGCTGCATGCCTCCTTAATTAAACCTTGATACCGGATTTAGAATTTGTGTTCTAAACCAACACCAATGTATTTGTCATCATCAGAAGAAGCTTCGAATGAACGATTAGTGTAGAAAGCTAATAATTTCGTTGGCTTACCTAAGCTGTAATCGGCACCCACTGACCATGAATCACCTTTGTCTTCCATATCTTGGAATTGTGCTTTCAAAGTGACTGCCTTGATATCATAAGCCGCACTGAACAGGTAACCGTTAACGCTATCAGTCGTCACCGGCAGTTCGTCTTTATAGGTCTCTTCCTGCTGCTGGTACATACCACCTAAGGTGAAACCAGCGATTTTACCTTGTACCGTAGCACGAATAATTTCATAACCTTTAACATCTGAATCGTAAGCGATAGCCGCATAGAAAGCTGATTCTTTCAGTTTAGCGTCACCGTACATGGCCGCTAAGCTGAAGCCGTCTTGACCTTGTTGATTGGCATCGCCTTCCGCCACATAGGTTGCGCCGAAGACGAAACCACCAAATGAAGGTGTTAAATAAGTTGCCGTTTGGCTTAAACGGTTTTCGCCTTTGAACAGGACTTTAATGTCGCCAGTTTCATATAAATCGTTGAATTGGTCAACGCCACCTTGAGAGGTTTTCAGCAGGGTGTCGTTACGACCCACAGAGAACGAACCAAAGGAGCCTTTCAGGCCGACGAATTGATTACGGGCTGTGAAGTTGTTGCTAGTCTCAGCGCCAGTATCAACTTCATATTCAATAGTATAGAAGGCTTGTAACGAGCTAGACAGTTCGAAATCACCCTTCACACCAAAACGAGAAGCATTACTTTGAATAGTTGTTGTAGCATCACCTTGCTCATCATTCGATTGAGCAGTGACATTCAACTTACCATAAACAGTCAGCGGCTCAGCGGCATAAGCTGAAGCCAGAGTTGTAGAAGCTAGCGCAGAAGCGAGTAGAGTTTTACAAAAAACGTTCATCATTTCATCCTTTCGACGTTATGTTCGTCTTGGTTATTGGTTTGGAACGACCGAAAGTTTGCAATGAATGTGTTTCAATTTTATTTCAATTGTGACCATTAACGTTGGCGTGCAAAAAAGCTGACGCGAAGCCAGGCATAAAACCCAGTAAAAATGCGGGCTGCAGCTAAGCTAATTATTATGTTACAGTTTAATGAATTCTGATCCTCAGTTAAAAATCAGCTATTGAACACAGGTTTACCCCGCCCAAACTATGCCGTAAACTGCCACTTTAATTTTCAATGGGCGCCTCTTATGTGGTTTAAAAATCTTACTCTTTATCGTTTCAATAAACCTTTTGCCGTCGAAACCGAAGCGCTAGAAACTGCGTTGGCCGATTTCACTTTTTCCCCCTGCTCAAGCCAAGATGTCAGTAAATTTGGTTTCTCAAATGCGTTAGGCAAAAAAGGCAGTTCTTTGGTCCATAGCGCTGACAATCGCCATCTGATCTGCGTGACTAAAGAAGAGAAAATTCTGCCAGGCCAAGTCATCAAAGAAGCCTTAGAAGAAAAAGTGGCTCTCATTGAAGATGAAGAAAATCGTAAACTGGCGAAAAAAGAAAAAGATGCGCTAAAAGATGAAATCATCACTAGCCTGCTGCCACGCGCTTTCTCGCGCCGAAGCCAAACCCACGCCTTGATTTTGCCTGAGCTAGAAATGATCCTCGTTGATAGTTCAAGTGCCACTAAGGCCGAAGAATTATTAGCGTTATTACGTAAAGCTCTCGGCAGTTTACCTGTGATCCCACTGAGCTTTAAAGCGCCAGTCGAATCCAATTTAACTGAATGGTTAAAACTTGGCTGCGCGCCATTACCCTTTGAAATGCAAGACGAAGCCGAGCTAAAATCTGAAGCTGATGAAGGCGGAATTGTGCGCTTTAAGCAGCAGGATTTGAAAGAAGACGAAGTGTTAGCTCACTTAGCAACAGGTAAGCAAGTACACAAGTTAGCGCTGCATTTCGGCCAATCAATTGCACTATTATTGCAATCAGATGCTAGCGTGAAGCGCCTTAAATTCTCTGAAGAATTTAGAGCTGGGAACGATGAAGTCGGCACTGACGATCCTATGGCTCGTTTAGATGCAGACTTTGCCCTAATGGGCAGCGAGTTAGTCGCCTTGATGCATGCACTCGTGGCCGCCCTTGGTGGACTCGAAGACGCACAAGTTTAAGCAAAACTCGTTAAGCAGACGAGAGCTACGACTCGCTTGTTAGACTGAGCCGTACAAGATAAGAAAAGGCGCCCCATCAAAATAATGGTTGCGCCATTTTTATGACGATTTTACTTTAGGTGGCTTTAAGACAAAGGCATTTAGATGCTAAAGATGAAGCCCTAACCACATTAAGCTTTAGTTGCTAACTCGCCTTTATTGTCAAACGGCCAATCAATGCCTAACCAAGTCTTGAAGAAAGCTTTTTGCTGTTTAGTCGCTTTTGCATCCCCCTTGAGCACTAGCTTACCGCTTTGCTGCTCGCCAAGGATGAGCTGTACTTGCTTGATTTTATCGTTGCTAAATAATATCACCTCTACACTATCGCCAACCTTAAAGTCTTTGATGCGCTTATAGAAACCCGCAGCAGTCACCTTGAGACCATTAATCGCTAATACTTCATCCCCCGCAACTATGCCCGCTTGCCAAGCAGGACCATTACGCAACACTTGGTCTAACACTAAAGAGCCATGGGTACTCCTCAAGGTCATTCCCGCAAATGCCTCAGCTTTTGAATCTTTACCATAGGACAGATTTAACCCTGCCTGTGATAATAACTCTGGGAAATCTAAACTCATGGGACGATTCACATTGGCTTGCCACCAAGGTGCATAATCTTTGCCGGATAAGTCTTTAAGAATATACTGAACATCACTAACACCATAGCCTTTTGGTACGCGATGTTCTTGATATAAACGACGGTGCACATCGCGATATGAATACTTAAGTTCGGAGTCTTGCAGTAATGAAAAATCTAAGGCTAAAGAGGTTAAGTAACCCTCTGAGTAAATATTTACACTGTGGTTAATGGCATAATCGCCACTGATACTGCTCCACTCCCCAGTACTCGCCTCTGCCACAGATTGAGTTTCACGACCCGGATTGAGTTGGTTTTTCTCGACGCGCTTGGCTAAATCTTCGAGGAACTCTTTAGCTGTTATCACTCCAGCCCGCAACAGCAACTGATCTTGAAAATAACTGGTAGAACCTTCAGCCATCCACAGTAATTCCGTCATATTTTCATGTTGATAATCATAGGGAACTAATCCCTCGGGGCGATAAGCCTTCACGTTCCAGGTATGGATAAACTCATGGGATGCAGTGCTAATAAAGCGCAGGTAGTCCTTGCGTTCACGGAAACTAAAGCGCGGCAGTTGAATGACAGTAGAGTTTAAATGTTCTGTCGCGCCACTGGCACCACTCGTTGCATGCACCATATAAACGTAACGATCAAAAGGATAATCATCCCAAATCACCTTAGCTTGACCGCTTAAGGCTTTAAGATCTTTTACTATTTTGTCCGTGTCATAGTTACCTTCCCCCCAAAACACCAATTCATAGTTTTTACCATTAGCACTAAATTGTTTATGAGTACTCACACCAGTTTCAATCGGGGAGTCGATCAACACATCATAATTAGGGGCAATAAAGGAATGAGCGGCCTTACCCGATGACATCCCAGAGTAACTTTGCCAATTTTTAGGCACTTTTAATTCTACGGATATTGGTTCAGAGCGAAATTGCGGACTGTACATGAACACACCGCTAGCATCCAAATAGGCATGGCTCGCGTCAATATGGCGCACCCTTTGGCCTAATTCATTAGCGTACAATTGATAACTGACGGTAACACGGGTTGGCTGCGTGAGCGCCACTTGCCATTCACCGCTCGCGGTGCGCTTCCATCGCAGTTCATGACCTTGACTATCTTTAGCACTAAATAAGCGCACACCATCGGCCAAAGGCAATACTTGATATTTGCCCGTCCGCCACACAGGGAGATTCACCGTAAAATCGTTCGTCTTCACTTCAGGAAAAGTGACACTCACTTGGGCAATATGGTGTTCGGGTTTAATAAGGTCGATTTGGTATTTCACATCGGCCAATACTTGACCCGAAAATAATGCGCTTAATATCAAGATTGATAGTCTGTTGGGTTTCACTCTTGCTTCCTTCTGTTATTATGCTTCTTATGATTTTTCCAAGTATAACAAGTCGATGTAGCATCCTCATTAGGCGCTAACAAAAGCTAACAAAATAAGTTCCTTGACTAAAGGAATGAGGAATCACAGTTCAAATGCAAAAACTCACGGTTATTTTATTTACTTTGTTGCTGTCACTGCCTTTTACAGTCCAAAGCCGAGATCTCGAAGCGGATGAGGTTGAGTTAAGAGAATCACCGCAGCAAATGTATGATGCGCTCAACAAAACGATTTCCTTTCCCCTCGCATTTCAAAACCGTGACCAATTTGAGCGCGCAGCCCAAGAACAAGGCTACAATCCACTCGAATTTGAACAGATTTTGTATTTACTGGCCCGCCTCAATATGGAGCCGAACGTTAAAACCAAGGTCGATTTTCAAAACGCAAAAAGCTTGATTGAACTCCTATCGACTGCGGCGCAATCGCCCTATGAACTTGCCATGGTCGCCATGTTAAATGGCCGTTACCTTGGCCGTACGGAACAGAAATATCAAGAAGCGATTGGTCTTTATAACGAAGCGCTCACCCGAATCAACGACAGCTATGACATCGAAGCATTGATTCTTAAACACAATATTCATGAACATCTAGGTGGCTTACATTTATTGATCCGCCAGGAAGTGCCTGCACTGATGCACTTCCACACATACCGCGACATTGCCTATAAACTCAGAAACGATTACTTAATCGCGGCGGCTGAAGCGAGGCTTGGCTTTTATTACAATTTTAATCAGCAGCTTACAAAATCACTACAGCATTATAGTGAAGCGATTCGGATCTCCAATCGTTCTAATTACCCTTCAATGAAAACCAATCTGCAATTGCAACTTTCTAAGGTATACCGTGACTTAAAGCAGTGGGATGAAGCGCTTAAAAACGCTCATGAAGCCGCGGCTGGCTTTAAAAAGATGGGCAATGACACTTATCTTTCAAGTTGTATGACAGTGATCGCTATGGTCTATGGCGAACAAGGGGATTGGCATAAAGCGATTGATTACTACCTAAATGCCCAGCAATTAGATGCAAAACGCGGTAACTACATCGCACAGGGGCTTAATTTCCATAATTTAGGACAAGCCTACTCAAATATTAAAGACAATGTTAACGCCCTAAAATATTTACTGATGGCCAATCAAATATTCAAAGAAAAACAAAGCCATCACTATCAAGTTTATAACGAACTCTTAATTGGTGAAATCGCCCAAACCAACCAAGATTGGCCGCTGATGATGGCCCATGCCGATATCGCATTAGCACTCGCGGTCGATTTAAAACTGGTCGATGAACAAAAATCCGCACTCACCCTTATCGCCTCGGCGGCGCAAAAATTAGGTGAATTATCAAAAACCATCGATGCCCAAGCCCGTATCATTGAGCTAGGTAAAAAGCCAGCTGAGACAGATAAAGACTCCCCAGTGTCGGCCTCTGCCCTTGCAGAGCAACAACTTAAACTTGAGCTCAACATGCTACAGGGAAAACTCGTTGAGACAGTGAAAGAAAGCAACAACACTCACACGCTACTGCTCATTTGCAGCCTTATTGCCGGACTCTTGCTGCTCGTGATTATTTTCATGCTACAAAATCGTCGCAAAATAACAGCTAAAAACGCGGCATTAACTCAATTAACGCTACAGGAACCCTTCACTCACAATTTAGGATATGCCGCATTATTAGCACATTTAAGCCATAATCAAAGTCAGGAATCCACAACGGCACTCGCGATTATCGCCTTCCCCACCCAACTTACGGCGGATCTGGACTATGGCCAATATTTTAGTGATGCAGTAACAGCGCAAATTGCCAATCATCTAACGGATGCACTCGCAGCATCTGTTTATGTGGTACGCCAAGGGGTATTTGCGGTTCGTTTCACGCAACCTATTGAGCCGACACAAATACTCAGCCAAGTACGCCTGAAACTCGATCAACAGCAAATCACACATCATTTCCGTCTTGGCTTTGCGCATTTGCCACTTTTAGCGAAATCAGAAATTAAAATGGCCGCGAAATTAAAATTTGAAACAGTGCAGATGGCGCTTGCCTGTGCCCGTAGTTTAGGTGGTAATAACGACTATTATGTCGCTCTCAGAGCCCTCGACTTTGTTCCTTTGAGCTTATTTGCAAACCCGTTATTTTTGCACCTTGAAAAAGGCATTGAGCGTGGATTAATCAGATTAGAGACCAACGGCAATAAAGAGGATATTCGCTGGCCTTGCTGGGAAAATAACCAAGATAGTCAATTACTGGAAAATATTTGATCAATATCGGTAATTAATCACAGAGTCACTGGTAAATCGCATTTGCACTCTACGCCCAGTGTTATAACATTAGTATCATATGAGTTAACAGCTAATCTGGACATAGGATGGTCATGTTTTTTAGCCTTGCAGAGTTAGGACAATACTCAGGATGAAGGATTCAAGCGCTACAGTTTCACAACTTGCCTTGCTGCAACAGAAACTCCATTCGGCCAAACTTGCCCTTGATGAAGTTAATGAAGATAGAAATGCAAAGTTACAGACATTACTCCAATTTATTGGTCACTTAAGCCTCGCCTGTAAAGGGCAAAATCTTGAGCTGGATAATAAACTCGCCAAACTTCGCCATAACTTAAATACGTTTGAGCGAGTCGATGAGGCATTGCCAGAATTAGTTGATGTCGAGCGCCTGCTAAAAGGCCAATATCACCATGTGATGGTACAACTCGAAGAGAGTCGTACTGGTTTGTCACAGGTGATCCGTCAGATCCAACGCGTTAACTCTGCACCTGAAAAGCTCAAAAAAGAAGTCAATTACTTCAAGCAAGATCTGGCTAAACCTTTTCATACTGTGTGGGAATATATACCTAAAGTTAAGCAAATCATTGGCTTCTACGAAACCATATTACAGCTACAATTTAGCGAATCTGAAAAACTTGATGTCTTACCAAAGCACAGGCAACTAGCCCATGAGCTGGCGCAGATGATTTCGGAAATCGAGTTCCGTAAAGATCAACGTGACCAAGTATTAGTGATCAAAGAAGTACTCTCTTCTGAGATTGAAGTTGATAGCTTGCTCGAAGCCTACCAAACCATTTTAGCATTATTGCTTGATAACATCGCCCGCGAGAAATCGGCATCCCAAGAGTTTTTGTTTGCACTCAATGATGCCTTAACCGCGGTGCGTGAGGTGGTGAGCGAGTCTTACAATCACAATCAACGTAGCTTTCAATTAAAAACCCAGCTGAATCGTGAGATTAACACCCGCGTCGACAACGCCGGTGAAATCATTATCGATGTGGAAGACGTCGTTGACCTTAAAGCTCAACTAACAGAGCAACTTAACTCTATCCGCTCGGCATTAGCCCGTAAAGAAGCCCTAGAGCAAAGAGAGCAAGCTCTGCTGCGCAAGTCGATGGAGACAATGCGCAAAGAGCTTAATGAGTTAAGTAGTGAGGCTAACACCTACAAAGAGCGTTTGTTTGAACAACAAAAACTCAACTTACTCGACAGCTTAACTCAATTGCCTAACCGTGCTGCATTAGAAGAGCGCATGGAGCTAGAATACCGTAACTATCAACGGCATAAGTCCCCGTTGTGGGTTGCCGTTGCCGATATCGATCACTTCAAAACCATCAACGACAGTTTTGGCCACAGCACAGGTGATAAAACCTTACAAGTTATAGCAATGGCATTGAAAAACTCCCTGCGAGATACAGAATTTGTAGCCCGCTATGGCGGCGAAGAATTTGTACTGCTATTACCTGATGTGGCCCCTGCTGATATCGCTCAACTTTTAAACAGAGTGCGCGAGAAAGTAAAAAATATTCCATTTAAATTTAAAAATCAGAGAATTACAGTTACAGTATCTATAGGGGCTGCGCAAGTTATGGGAAGTGAACTCATACATGAGACCTTTGAACGCGCCGATGCAGCACTCTACAAAGCGAAACACGAAAGCAGAGACAGGGTTGTGATTGACGTATAATTAAGCCCCACTATACGCCTCCTCTAATCACTCCTGTCATGACGAAGGAGTGGTAAATGATAGTAAAAGTCAGCCCAAAAGGCAGCATGGATCAGCTTTCGCAACTTGAAGTTGATCGACTCAAAAATAGTGCCAAAAGTGCCCTATACCAACTGTACCGCAACTGCTCCTTAGCAGTGCTTGCCGCGGGTTTAAAAACCGACAACTCTAAAGCCCTATTCGAGCAATACCATGATTTCGACATCAACGTTTTACAACGGGAGCGTGGGGTAAAATTAGAACTGATCAATCCCCCCGAACAAGCCTTTGTCGATGGTCAAATTATCACGGGAATTCAAGAGCATCTGTTCTCAGTCTTACGCGATATCCTTTATATCAGTGATAGATATGACTCACTAAAACACATTAATCTGACCAATGCCCACCATATCACCAATGTGGTGTTTGATATTCTGCGTAATGCACGGGCGATAGCACCGATGAAAGACCCTAATGTGGTCGTCTGTTGGGGCGGACACAGTATTAATGCCATCGAATACCAGTACACACGTGAGGTAGGTTATCAACTTGGCCTGAGGGAATTAGATATTTGTACAGGCTGTGGTCCTGGTGCGATGGAAGGTCCGATGAAAGGTGCGGCGATAGGTCATGCCAAACAACGGATTAAAAATGCACGATATATTGGTTTAACTGAACCAAGTATTATTGCCGCCGAGCCACCGAATCAAATAGTCAATGAACTGGTGATCTTACCCGATATTGAAAAGCGCCTCGAAGCTTTCGTGCGCTTAGGCCACGGCATTATTATCTTCCCTGGCGGTGCTGGCACGGCTGAAGAATTGCTCTATATATTGGGTATTTTACTTAACGAAGAAAACCAACAAACGCCTTTCCCCCTGATACTCACAGGCCCAACGGAGAGCGCAGATTACTTCATTAAGATTGATGAGTTTATTGCCTCAACCTTAGGACCCGAAGCTCAGAAAAAGTACCAAATTATCATTGATAATCCCACTGAAGTGGCACGCATCATGAAGCAAGGAATGGAGCAAGTAAAAGCCTATCGCCGCTCAACGGGTGATGCTTACCAATATCAGTGGGCACTGAAGATTGAGTCTGAGTTTCAGTTACCTTTTATCCCAAGCCACGAAGTAATGGCAAACTTAGATCTACACTTCCAAACCAATAAAGCCGAACTTGCCGCCAACCTCCGTAAAGCGTTTTCAGGTATAGTGGCGGGTAACGTCAAGTCGGAAACAATCAAGCACATAGAGCGTGATGGACCCTTCCAATTAAAAGGCGATCCTAAGCTCATGGATATGATGGATAAACTCTTAAGTGCATTTGTACAGCAACAAAGAATGAAGCTTCCAGGAAGCGCCTATATTCCTTGCTATCAAATAGTGAAATAGAGTGCGAAGCAACAACACCCCATGAACAAGTTTTTAATCATCGATGGTCTCAACTTGGTTCGCCGCATCTATGCGGCGATCCCCGATGAATCCGATATGCAAAGCCTCACAGAGCGCGTCAGTTTGGCGTGCACTAAACTGCTGCGTGTGCATCGCCCAACCCATGTAGCTATCGTGTGGGATGGGGATGAAGTCTCATGGCGTAAACAGCTTTACCCCGATTATAAGAAAGGCCGTAAACCTATGCCTGAGCCGCTGGCAAAAGGCCTTGCTGCGCTGCAAGATCACTTAACCATGATGAACATTAGCTCTATTTATGCGGCGGCTGAAGCTGATGATGTGATTGCCACTCTAGCGATAAAAACCGCCAAAGCGCAGGGTGAAGCCATTATAGTGTCCACCGACAAAGGTTTTAGTCAGCTTAATCATCGCCAAATCAGCCAGTGGGATCACTTTAATCAGCAGTACTTAGATATCGCTGCATTGGAACAAAAACTCGGTGTCGAACGCAGTCAATTTCTCGACTTGATGGCATTAGCGGGCGACAGCGGTAATAAAATTCCTGGTATTGCGGGCATAGGCCCTAAGTCGGCTGCCGAATTATTGAAAACCTTTAGAAGCTTACCAACCTTGTTTTCATCGCTATCTAACTTAGGCGCTAAACAAGCCAAAAAACTTGCCGAAGGTAAGGAGATGGCAAGACTCAGCTATAAGCTCGCACAGTTACAAACAGACCTGCCACTCAATATTAATTTAAAAGATTTTCGCGTGATGAACTCCTTGCCTGATAATAACTGCCTGCCTGAAAACCCAATCAATCCAGCCTAAACATCTGTTAATATAAAGTTGCAATTAACGCATTTACCTTAGAACAACAAAAGCGTATTTTATGGACGTAATAACGTGACTCATTTAATGAGGTAAAGGAATAACTGTAAATGAAATCAAAAGTTTCGGTAATCATCGGTAGCATTTTCGCCGCCTACGTCGCCTTTGTCGCTGTAGTGGTACTCGTTTATGAACCTACGCCAGATGACATGAGTTGGGAGGACAGACAATCCTATAACAGCCAAAAAATGAACGAGTTAGCGCTAGGGCAAAATATCGTTTCAGTAAAACAGTTACTAGGTAAAGCTGACTTTTCAGAGGCCAAAGCCGTAAAAGAAACCAAGCTACAGGTGCTCTTTTATCGCACTCACCATGAAAAATCAGACGGTGTGACCACGAAAGAGGAATGTACCCCACTGATTTTTAAAAATGATCAATTGATTGCTTGGGGCCAAGATACCTATAAGCAATATCTCGATGCAGATACTGACACAGCCCTCAGCTCTGCCCAAGAGACATTAACCAGTAAATAAATACGACTGACAGTTAAATAAAAACGCCACCGAATCGGTGGCGTTTTTATTTTAACAATCAACGAATTGACTCAGTTGTAAAACAACTAAGCCAATTGCCTATTCATCATCGGCCTTATACTCGACATAGGCTTCACCTTTGCTGAGCCATTCTGGCGCAGGTTTTCCCTTCAGATAATGGTCGAAATATTGCATCATGCGAATGCTGTAATCGAGCTTGTTCGGGTACTTTTTCAAGTGATGCGGCTCATCCTCGTATTGCAAGAACACCACCTCTTTACCCGCACGGCGCATGGCTAAGTACATTTCAACACCTTGTTCCCAAGGCACTGCATCGTCCTTATCACCAAACATGATCATCAAAGGCGTTTGAATACGGTCAGCATAAAATACTGGCGAGTTTTCAATGTACTTTTGCGGCGCGGCAAACAAACTTGCGCCAATACGACTCTGTCCGGTTTCATATTGGAACTGACGCGCAATACCTGTGCCGTGGCGAATACCGCTATAGGCACTGGTCATGTTCGATACTGGAGCACCTGCAACCGCCGCCTTAAACATCTTAGTTTGAGTAATGGCAAACGCCGTTTGATAGCCACTCCAAGAATGACCTTGCAAACCAATAGCATCGGGATCGGCAATGCCTATCTCAATCAGCTTTTGCACGCCAGACGTGAGCGCTTGTACTGAGCTCGCCCCTGGGTAACCAATTTCAAAGCGAATGTCCGGTAGGAACACCGCATAACCATTATTGATGTACCAAGCAAAGTTAGGTCTGTGGTTAATGTTCATCTGCGGAAAGGCGTGCAGTCTATCCGTCATAAAGCGATAGTAATAAACCAGTACAGGATAGCGCTTACCCGCTTGATAATTCGTCGGCTTGATCAGCACGCCATCTAACGGTTTACCATCGCCATTTGTCCAGTGAACTAACTCGGATTGGCTCCAGTTAAAGGCTTGACGCTGCTTATCTAAATCGGTTTGCTTAACTGCATTTTGCGGTGCGCTATAGCTGGCCGTATACACGTCAGGGAATAAGTCAAAACGCTCCTTAGAAAACACGATAGTATCGCCGTCTTTACTGCGTCCCAATACTGTCAGCTTATACTCACCTTGCATCAACGTCTTCACGCCTGCTTCGCCCAAGGTGGCTTGATAAAAACCATCGGCCTTGGTTTTATCACTATAACCGTGGAGTAAAACCGTGGCGTTATAGGCAAGCTCTGCCGGCTCATCGGGATTATCGACTAAGCCCTCAAGGCGATATTGAATTTTCTGGGTACGCCCTTTACCTGCGGTTAAGGCAAAACCCGCCTTAGATTCGGTATTAAACTGCCAAACATCGTATTTGTCGTAAACCAAGAAACCCGCATCATTTTTAAGCCAAGGACCAAAACCATATCCTGGAGCACTGGATGGATAATCGTGGTCTTCATCGGCAAAACTGACCTTTAGAGATTTTGTGAGATTAGTGCGACGGTCCTGTGCAATATCATAGAGATACACATTACCTTGCTGATAATAAGCCACATACTTGCCATTTCCCGACAGCGTAGGCTCGGCATCACTCGGCTGTTGTGTCAAAAATGGCACTTTACTGCCAGTATTAATATCGACCAGATAATAATCTTGGTAGAACCCTGCCCACGTCGCCATCTTGCGATAGGGCAAATCTGAACTGGCCAACATAAAGCGTTTATGTTGTGAAATCGTCACATCTGGAACAGTTTTATCGCCAAGCTGCACCACGTTATTCGAACCTAAATGCAATACCGCAAGGTAAGTGCGTTTTTGCTCGTCCTCATATTGCTTGATTTCATTAGGCTTAATACGAGGATCATCCCCATGCCATACCTTAAGCCCACGCTGTCCAGTGACAATATTTGTATCGAACAGGTCTTTTTCTTCGGTGATCTTCTGCAAACTGAGCTGCTGACTCACCTCAGGTACGCGGCCAAAAAACAACCGTTCGCTGTCCAATGAGAAGCTTAAACTTGTGTAGCGATTCAGTTTCCACTCGGGTGACTCAGGGGGGGGACTGATTTTGCCCGACTGCAAATCGACCAGCGATAACTGATAGCTGCGGCCATAAGGTAACTCGCTGTCTTTGCCCTGCGTAAATGCAAGCCAACGACCATTTTTAGCCAGCGCTAACGCACCAATCTGTTGGCTAGGCGAATCAAAGGCAACGGTTTTTTTGTGAGTGTTTAAATCGACTAACTGCAATTGATGTTGCTTATTGGTGATATCGTTCACTGCCAGCGCAAGTCTACGGCTTGCCTTATCAAAAACATAGCCAGTAACCTGCTCGACATCAATTCGCTTTGTTTGGTCTTCTAAACTGAGCAACGTAAAACGTCGACCTTGGTCAAACTTATCGACCTTTGGCTTATCGATATTCGCAGGGCTTTGTGTACCTGCTTCAGCGAGTTTTTCGGTAGTTTTAGGCTCAGCATCTTTTTTGGACTCTTCATCAGCCTCAAACCCAATCGCCAGATGCTTACCGTCATCACTGAACACAAATTCCTTCACGCGCCCAAAGCGAGTTTGCGTGCCCGTTTGAGTATCGAGCAACACCATGTCGGACTTGAGCTTTTTCTTCGCCTTGGCATCACTCGTCTCACGCGTAAGCAAACTCGGTTTAACCACCACAGCCACATAACGACCATCATGGTTCACCAAGGGATCTGACGCCCCCGAGATTTGATAGCTTTGCTGCGACAGGACATTTTTCACAATGACGTGACTATCCCCGCGATCGGGCGCAGACTCGACCGCGATGACTTGCCCCTTATCTGAGATAACCGGCTTTTCAAGGGATTCAAAATGCATAATGTCTGTTAGGGTGAGCGGTTTAGTGCTGGTTTCAGCCTGCACTGCTGGCAATATTCCAAGGGATAACAAAACCAGAGATGTGATAGGGATTAACTTCAATGTCTTCCTCTTTTATATATTTGTTAGACTAAAGTAGACTTTTTTAACCATTGGCTCTCCATCATGGTGAGAACCCAGTATTTTTACAAGTTATACCACATAAAAAATCGTGATATTGCTCACTATTTCCTGTGAAGTTTGACCAAAGATGGTTAAAATAATAGGCAGAAAAAATACCAAATTCATAGTCCTGCTATCCAGTTAGCACTGGGGCAGACAATTGCAGTAACGACGAACCGTGGAAGGACTTCTCCATGTCAAAAAGAACGATAACCGTAATTCCAGGTGATGGAATTGGCCCAAGTATTATTGATTCAGCCTTAAAAATTCTTGATAAAGCGGGCTGTGATTTTGAATATGAATTTGCCGATGCCGGCCTGACTGCACTTGAAAAGCAAGGCGAGTTACTGCCAGCACGCACTTTAGAACTCATTGAAAAAAACCGTATCACGCTGAAAGGGCCGCTGACGACTCCCGTTGGTGAAGGCTTTACTTCTATAAACGTAACCTTGCGTAAGAAATTCGGTCTGTATGCTAACGTACGCCCAGTACTGTCTTTCAAAGGTACCCAAGCCCGTTACGAAAATATCGATATCATCACAGTACGTGAAAACACCGAAGGCATGTATTCTGGCCATGGTCAAAAAGTGTCTGAAGATGGTTTAACAGCAGAAGCAACCAGTATCGTCACTCGCCAAGGTGCTGAGCAAATCGCCACTTTCGCCTACGAACTAGCTCGCAAAGAAAACCGTAAGAAAGTCACTATTGTACACAAAGCTAACATCATGAAGTCAACGTCAGGCCTGTTCCTGAAAGTGGCCCGCGAAGTGAGCCTACGTTACCCAGACATCAAGACAGAAGAAATGATCGTCGATGCAACGTGCATGAAGTTAGTGATGAACCCAGAAAACTTCGATGTGATCGTGACAACCAACCTGTTCGGTGACATTTTATCGGACCTGTGTGCCGGTTTAGTGGGTGGTTTAGGTATGGCACCTGGCGCAAACATTGGCCGTGATGCTGCGATTTTCGAAGCCGTTCACGGTAGTGCGCCTGATATCGCTGGCAAAAACCTCGCAAACCCAACCTCAGTGATTTTAGCGTCTATCCAAATGCTGGAATACCTAGGTATGGCTGACAAAGCTGAGCAAATCCGTAAAGCAGTATCTGCAGTGATCGAAGAAGGCGACCGTACGACTCGCGATTTAGGCGGCACTCACGGCACGACTGACTTCACGCAAGCTGTGCTTGAGCGTCTGTGATCTCAATGCTAAGCGCGTTTAAGACGAGTCTATAACGCGCGTGTTCAAGCAAAAGCTTAAAAGAAGCAAGCGCTTGAAACTCAAATGAGTAAACACGAAAAAGCCCCAAAGTTTCCTTTGGGGCTTTTTGTTATCTAGCTTTTAAACCTGCGTGGCTTTAAACCCGCCTGACGATTACCGTTCTAGCGACAACAAGATCATCGCGGGGTTAGCACTGGAATTAATTCCACGCGGTATTAGGACGTAGCCATAAATGCACAGTCACTTCATCACGGTCGTGATAAAGATGCTTACACTGCACTTTAAAATCCGTCACACCATTCTCTTTAAGAATCGTCTGCATTGTCTCAAGAATGGCTGTCACTTCTTTATAGCGGCTCTTCATCGGTAATTTAAGGTTAAAAATCGCTTCCTTAAACCAACCGTTAATCGCCCAAGCTTCAATCAGTTCGGCAACACGCGCAGGTTTCTCAACCATGTCGCACACCAGCCAATAGATATTTTTACGTTGCGGTTCGAAACGGAAACCGTCTTCACGGTAATGTTTCACTTGGCCCGTTTCCATCAGTTTTTCATCCATAGGGCCATTATCAACTGCCGACACAAACATGCCGCGACGCACCAGTTGATAAGTCCAGCCACCAGGGCAAGCGCCCAAATCCACTGAGTTCATGCCACTGCGAATACGCTCTTCTTGCTCTTCCTTAGGCACGAATTGGCCAAAGGCTTCGTCGAGTTTCAGACTAGAACGACTCGGTGCATCCGCCGCCATTTTAAGGCGTGGAATGCCCATAAAATGTGGCGAACTGTTATTGCTATAGGAATAACCCACATAGGCACGGCCGGGGCCAATAAAACACACGTGGATAATCGGACGTTTGGGATTTTCCTGCGCGAGCAAGCTACCCGATTTTTTCAAATGCTGGCGTAAAGGCACAGTGAACTTACGGCAAAAAGCCGAGAGCTCTTTCGCTTCGTTAGTGTCAGGTGTTTCAACCCGCACTTCACCCGCTTTGCTGACGTCACTGAGCGCCGCAACGATTGGGCTTATTCTGTCATTTTCAGGCAAGTCGACTAACAAGTCGCTAGCAGCAAACATCTGGCGGGCGAAAATGAGCGAATCCAAAGGTAATTGTTTGACTAACGTATCGGCAGCATCGTCTTCAAAACATTGGTATACAACATAAGCGTCGTTATTGTTGGCCTTAACAAAGCCACCCACATTGAGCTCACCGGCTCGCTGTTGGATTTCTGCAGCGCATTCTTTTTCAAAGCCTGCGCGGCAAAATAAAAATAGGTTTTTCATGGGGATCCCTGAGAAATCCAAGCCAAAGCATTGGCTGACTATCGATTTGGGCGCCAGTATACCAATTTCAATCCACAAATGCCCTATTTGCCTACTGCTGAACCTTGAATTGCGATTAGAGAAATAAAAAAGGCTTAGGTGCACCCTAAGCCTGTTAACTCACATAAGCATCAGTGATTAAGACTCATGACCGTCGATAACTTTGTGACGCCATACCGCGGCGGCAAATAATAACCAACCGAGTAAGAAACAACCACCACCCATAGGCGTAATAGGACCTAACCACTTAGTCCCAAACAAAGCCAGTCCATATAGTGAGCCCGAAAATAGTACTATGCCTGCGACAAAGAGATATGCCGACCAGTCCAGTAAACGCGAGGTTAACCATTGGCCCGAGAAGGCAACCATGATGAGGGCAAAGGTATGGTAGAAATGATATTGCACACCTAAGTTAAAGACTTCAATTAAGTTTGGTGGCGCGACCGCTTTTAAACCATGGGCACCAAAAGCCCCTAAGGCGACGGCTAAGAATCCGCTCACGGCGGCGAGTAACAATAAACCTTTACGCATTTAACGCTCCTGCTGGAATGGGATTAACTCATTCAACATTTATTCGCTCAACATCAAGCTCACGAATAAAATCACTTGATAAATCAATAGCACGTGCAAGGTTAGCGGCTTCACTGGTGCCTGACGACTTTCTTGGGACAAAACTATGATCGCCGTCGGTTATCCAAGCCAATCCTATCTCAGCTTTCAAGGGCCAGCTTGGGATCTGCGCTTTGCCACCAAACTTATCCCGCTCACCCTGTACGACTAATACTGGGACTTGGCATTCATTCAAAGGTTCCAATCTAGGCTCGCCGCCTTTGAGTGGCACAAAAGGATAACCTAAACAAATCACCCTATCGATGCGCGCCGCTAATGCAGGATCGCAGGCTAATAGGGCCGCCATACGACCGCCCATGGATTTCCCCATTAACACCACACGTTCAACTTGTGGTTGTGAGTGGGCGATATCGAGCATCTGTGTAAAACACGCGAGCAATTTAGGCGCACGGTCCGGTGGACGCCGTTTACCATCGACGGCATTCGCCTGCATATAGGGAAAATTAAAGCGCATCACTTGGTAGCCTTTAGCCACCAGCCCCGCCGACATGGCCTGCATAAACTCAGAATCCATGTTAGCACCCGCGCCGTGGGCGAATAAAACCACAGTGCTCGCATGCTCACCCTCTAACACAAAACTTGGCTTATCCGGGCAACAGCTCACTGCGCGACTCCTCAGCAAACATATCTAACATCCATTCGCGAAACGCGACGACCTTACCAAGCTCAGCGTGATTCTGCTGGCAAACTAAGTAGTAAGCATCTTTACTGACCAAGACTTCTTGGAATGGACACACAAGCCGCCCAGCTTTGATATCGGGGCGTGCCAGCACGCTGTAACCCAGAGCAACCCCTTGACCGTGGGCCGCCGCCTGCAATACCAAAGACGAATGACTGAAAATAGGTCCTTGATTCACATTAATATCGGTAATGCCACATTGCCTAAACCACGCCTGCCAATCGTGACGATTCATATCATGTAATAACGTGTGATACTTTAAATCGCTCGGTTTTGAGAGTGGTTTAGGACCATTGAGCAACATGGGCGAACACACGGGAATAAGCACTTCGTTTCTGAGCTTATCTGCACGTAGCCCAGGCCAATTACCTAAGCCATAATAAATAGCCACATCCACATCATCGGTTAATGAACTCGCTTCGGTATCAACGGCCTTAATTCGCACATCGATATCGGGATTTTTCTCACTGAATTTAGCCAAACGTGGCACTAGCCATTGAATCGCAAAACTGGGTGACATACTGACCGTCAGCGAACCAATCGCACTGCGGGCGAGTAATCTGTCGGTAGCATCGGCAAGCTGAATAAAGATATCTTTGATGTCGAGAAAATAGCTTTGCCCTTCTTCGGTTAATAGCAAAGAACGGTTCTTTCGACGAAATAATTTTAATCCGAGGAAATCTTCTAATGCCTTTATTTGATGGCTCACCGCAGCCTGTGTAACAAACAATTCTTCCGCTGCCCGCGTAAAGCTCAAATGCCGCGCGGCTGCCTCAAAAGCTTTAACCGCATTAAGCGGTGGTAATCGTCTCGACATAGTGATCTCAGTCTCGTTTTTTAATTAGTTTTTCTAATCCGTATTGTTACATTTAATCGTTTGTAAAGGCCAGCGTTTTTGGTTAAATTTTGCGCCAATGAAACAGCTTATCAACGAAACACCAATAGCGATGAAACATCCATAGCTATGAAATACCTAAGTTAGACAATCTCAAAGTTGATGATGGGAATGTCTGACAGCGTTAATTTGTCAGCCCGGAGGCGACTATGTTCAATTTAAAATCGGCGTTTGCGTTAATATTAGTCTCAGCACTCAGCTTTAATGCCAGTGCAAATGTACTCGTTGACGAAATCGTCATCGACACAAGCGACTTGCAAGCCAATATCACTGCAGATTTAACCGCTGCAATGAATAAAATGCACCAAGAAGTGCTACAAGAAGCCACTCTGTTGATTGCCACAGATGATGTCACATCTCATCAGCAGGTCGTTAAAGCCGAATAACCTAAACGACACTGAAATTCAGGTCACGATCAGTAAGAGCAAAGAAAAAGCCGCATTAATATGCGGCTTTTTTGTACTTGAATGGAAAATCAATCCCACTGACGATATACGGCAATGGGCAGGTTTTCGCCCGACTTATGGGCGATACACTTTCACGTTCGTGTAACCTTGCTCGATTAAATACAATGCCTGCAATTTACTCATCACCCCACGCTCACAATAGAGCAAATAAGTCTTTTGCTTATCGAGATCGGCAAACTGAGTCGCTAACTTGAAGAATGGGATGCGCTTTATCTCAATACCTTCAATTTGCAGCGGTTTGCTTTCCTCTTCTTCAGGGGCACGAATATCAATGACCACTTGGTTGGTATCGATACTGGCAACCGTTTCTGTCTCAGTAATCCGAGTATCCATTTGTTCTGCGATCTCCCTGATATCGATAGTGACAGATTGGGCGATGATCTGATCAATCAAATCCTCAGAGAACTTTTTCTCTTCCGCTTCAACCTTAGCTAATACCGCTTTTACCGTTGGCTTTTGCGAAATTACGCCGCAATATTCAGGCATTGATTTAGCAAAATCTTCGGTGCCGATTTTACGGCTCTCGTTGATAATGTCTTGCTTATCCATGGCGATTAAGGGACGTAGAATCAATAGCTCAGTACAACGGTCGATGACGTTTAAGTTGGTCAGGGTCTGGCTAGACACTTGGCCTAAACTTTCACCGGTAACTAAGGCTTGAATGCCCATACGCTCGGCGATACGCGCCGCGGTACGCATCATCATGCGTTTCAATACAACGCCCATTTGACCGTTATCGATACGCTCTAAAATCTCAGCAACCACAGGCTCAAAAGGCACAGAGATAAACTTCACTTTATGGGATTCACCGTAGGTTTTCCACAAATGGTAAGCCACTTGTTTAACACCAATTTCGTGCTGTGCGCCGCCCAGATTGAAGAAGCAGTAGTGGGTACGAGCGCCTTTTTTGATAAATTGATAGCTAGAGACGCCAGAGTCAAAACCACCCGAAATCAAGGACAATACATCTTCCTGTGTTGCCATCGGAAAACCGCCTAGACCTTCAATACGCTTAGTCACCATATAAAGATTATCGCGCTCAATCTCTAAATTAACGGTAATGTCCGGATTCTTTAAACGCACGCCCAGCGCATCAGTAAACTGGTTTAAGCCACCACCGACATAACGCTCAACTTCAATAGAATTAAAATCATGATCGCCAGTACGCTTTACTCGCACGCAGAAGGTTTTACCCGCGAGTTGGTCACGGTAAACAGGCAAGACTTGCTGATAAATATCATCAACAGATTCAAAGCTGTACTCATCCACTTGCACTACGTGTGCAATGCCAGGAATACACGCCAGACGCTCACCGAAAGCTTGTGCCAATTCAGGCTTATCCTTTGGTACCATCACCATAATGCGGTCCCATTGACGCTGCACTTTTGCATCTTCGTCAACTTTTTTAAGCACATTACGGATGTTAGTTTCGAGCATTTTGGTGAAGCGCATGCGTACAGGCTTGCTCTTCATCATGATTTCTGGATACAGCTTTACAATAAACTTCATGGGATTTCCGCGGGCAATTTTAAAACAGCAAAATTGGTTAAAAGAATAATCGGGGGATTATATACCCAAGCAACCTAAAAAGGCGAGTTTCAGCGCACATAGCCAACAGCTACACAGGCCACATTTATGGCGTATTCATTGCGTATTAATGACTCAATCACGGCAGCTAATTAGGCTGAAATAATGTCACTAAAGCCTATTCGAATGGTGTGAATTGCCCTGCTTAAAATAAGTGATTTGAGATGAATTATTAACAATAAGTCGTTGAGGGATGGTCAAGGAAACTTAGGGATTACACACTCAATGTGATTAACGTAAAGCCCAAATGGATTTAAATCAACCACAGAAATTTGATGCATAACACGTTAACTAAAAGGGAAAAGTCCACATTAGCTCAATAAAAAAGCCGCAAGATTATTGCGGCTTTAGATTGGGAGAGTATCTAAACACTTAAGGCGAATTACCGATCTGAATTTCTTCAGACTCCTTAGCTTTACCTTGCTCAATAGCAATTTCAACCCTGCGGTTACGGGCACGATTTTCCGGAGAGTCGTTAGGCACAATCGGATTGTTAGACGCCATACCAACCACTTTCATTCGATTAGAATCAAAGCCGCTGACCTGCACTAACTCATGGGCCACTGCCACGGCACGTTTGCTGGATAAATCCCAATTAGAACTATAGAGCTCATCGCTTATTTGCATATCATCCGTGTAACCTGACACTGTGATGACACCTGGCACATCTTTTAACAATTCGCCGACTGAGCGCACCACAGGTTTAAATCGAGGCTGCAGGAAACCTGAGCCAGAAGCAAATGACCCCTTCTCACGTATACGAATAATAATCTGCTGACCTAATGACTCAATTTCAATCGCTCCATCGGTGATCTCTTTATTGAGCTCCTGCGCCATCTTCTTCACTTGCTGATTGATCTTTTCTTGCGCCGCTGCTGCTTCCGCTTTAACCGCATCGGCCACTTCTTGCGCCGTTGCACTCGCTTCGCCACCCCGCTGAGAACCATTTTGCTGCTGCACGCCGCCCGCACTATCGTCTTCACCCGCTTGGAAATCCAATACAGGTTCAGTCATTTCATTCGTTTGCTGGTTAATGATTTCAATCGGAGTCGGATCGGGGCGACCGGGTCTAAATTCTAAGGCAATGACAGAAGTCCCTTTCGGGATGTCTTTAACTTCCACCTTATTTTGCACACCAAAGGCATACTTCATTGAGCCCGCGATCTGCTTAAACTTCATCACGTCCATTTCAGAAAATGATAATAACAATACGAAGAAACACATCAACAGCGACATCAAGTCGGCAAATGTTGCCAACCAGAGCGGTGCTCCGGGCGGTGGACAATTGCACTTAGCCATGGGCTACTCTCCGTCCGTTGTATCGATTTTACGATTTTTTTCAGCGAGATAATTTTTCAAAAAGCCTTCAATCACCCGCGGGTTTTGTCCGTCTTGAATCGCCAATACCGCATCCATAATAAGGTTACGATTGAGCATTTCCTCCCCCATCCTGAGCGTTAGCTTATCCGCGATAGGAAGACAAACCATGTTAGCGACCATAGCGCCGTATAATGTGGTTAACAACGCAACAGCCATCGAAGGACCAATAGATTTAGGATCCGCCATATTTGATAACATGGCCACGAGACCAACGAGTGTACCTATCATCCCCATAGCTGGCCCAACATCACCAAAGGCTCTAAATATGCCAATCCCCGTCCGATGACGTTCTTCCGTTAGAGCGATATCCTTCTCTAGAGCTGCACGCACTACTTCACCATCATGACCATCGACCAACATATCGACAGCCTTTTGCATAAAAGTATTGCTAATTTGCGCTTCTTCTAATGCCAAAAACCCCCCTTTACGGGCAGCATCCGCCATAGTCACTGACTGTTCAATCAAGTCTTCTGGTTTATCAATCTTAAATACAAAAGCTTTCAAAGCAATTTTAACGGCGCTTAAAAACTGTTTAAGAGTGAACTTCATCATTACCACGAAGAAGGACCCACCGAACACAATCAGGATCGAGGGCACATCAACGAAAATCATCAAGCCGCCACTGGTCACCATAGCGCCGAGAATAAAACCAAAGGCTCCCACAATTCCGATTATTGTTGCTAAATCCACAACGGCTCCTCAATTTTCGTAATAAACGACATAATACTTACTCTGGGTAAGCAAGAACACTCAGTTATTCTACCGAATAAGATAATCCCACCGACACACATACGAGCCTTGTTTATCCAGTTAAAAATTACCATACAAATGATGATACTATTGTCAGTTATCGGACACACACTAAGCAAGTTTAGCGACAATTTATATTTTCTGGAAAAATTTCAGTAACAAAGCGTGCTATTGAGCAAATATCTTTAGTCTGAATTTGACCCTTACGCCGCCCTGATATACCTTGTGTCCGCTAAATCAAAGGAAACCTGAACGTGGCGAAGAAACCCGAAAATCTTAGTTTTGAAGAATCCCTTGGCGAACTTGAACGCATAGTTGCCGATCTAGAACAAGGCGATATATCCCTCGATGACGCGTTAAAACAATTTGAACGTGGCATCAATCTCGTTCGAAATAGCCAAGCAAAACTCGAACAAGCCCAACAAAAAGTGGCCATTTTACTGAAACAAGACGAAAATGCGCCCCTATCCCCCTATGCCGTTGAGGGCGAATAAGCGTGTTAGTCAGTACCATTCAAGAATATCAACAACGAGTTGATGATCAATTAAAACAGCGTTTTAGTACGCTTGAAGATACAGCTCCCCAATTAAAAGCCGCTATGACTTACGGTGCCTTATTGGGAGGGAAACGCATTCGACCGTTCCTCGTATACAGTGTAGGGCGCATGTTTGGGGTCGAACTTGAAAAGTTAGATGCTTGCGCCGCAGCCATTGAATGTATCCATGCTTATTCATTAATCCACGACGATTTACCCGCCATGGACGATGACGAGCTCCGCCGTGGCCAGCCAACAGTGCATATCGCCTTTAATGAAGCGACGGCCATTTTAGCGGGGGATGCTCTGCAAACCTTAGCCTTTGAAATTGTCACCGAAGCGGTACCAGGGATCAGCAGCGAACAACATATTGCTATGGTAAGAGTATTAGCCAAAGCCTCAGGTTATCGTGGTATGTGTGGAGGCCAAGCGATAGACTTAGCCTCGACCGATAAACATATTGATCTTAACGCGTTAACTCAGCTACATAATATGAAAACTGGCGCCCTTATCAGCTGCGCTGTTGAGTTGGCTTTAATCGCCGCAAACGCGCCAAAAGATCAGTATGCTGCTATGATGGATTTTGCCCGTGCGGTAGGGCTCGCCTTCCAAGTACAAGACGATATCCTTGACATCGTAGCCACCACCGAAGAGCTAGGTAAACCGCAAGGCTCTGATACTGAATCGAATAAGAGTACGTTTCCACAACTACTTGGACTACAAGGTGCACAAGACACCGCCAAACAACTGATCCAAGAGGCACTATCAGCGCTGGCTAAATTGCCATACAATAGCCAGTTAATTGCAGACTTCGCCCGCTATATCATTGAGCGAAGAATATAATAAGAGTCGAAGTATCTCGCTATGAGTTTGGACATTTCTCAGTTTCCCGTGTTGGCGCAGGCCAACACCCCCAATGAGCTCCGCCAGCTTCCTCAGGCACTTTTACCACAAGTAGCCGATGAACTGCGCGAGTTCCTTCTTAAGTCTGTTGGCATGTCCAGCGGACATTTTGCCTCTGGGCTCGGCACAGTAGAACTCACTGTGGCACTGCACTATGTCTACAATACCCCCTTTGATCGACTGATCTGGGACGTAGGCCATCAAGCCTATCCCCATAAAATTCTCACGGGTCGACGTGACAAGATGCACACCATTCGGCAAAAAGATGGCTTACATCCTTTCCCATGGCGTGAAGAAAGTGAATACGACACTTTCAGCGTTGGCCATTCAGGCACGTCGATTAGCGCCGCGCTGGCGATGGCGATAGCTGCAGAAAAAGAGCAAGCAGGTCGTAAAGTGGTCGCTGTCATCGGCGATGGCGCTATGACCGGCGGCATGGTGTTTGAAGCAATGAACCACGCGGGCGACTTGCACAATGACATGCTCGTGGTACTGAACGACAACGAAATGTCGATTTCAGAAAATGTCGGCGCCCTCAACAATCATTTAGCACAACTGATGTCAGGCCGTTTCTACACCACACTGCGCGAAGGCGGCAAAAAAGTGTTAAAAGGTATGCCAGTCATCAAAGAAATGGCCAAGCGCACTGAGGAACACCTCAAAGGTATGGTCGTTCCTGGCACTCTATTTGAAGAGTTAGGTTTCAACTACATAGGTCCTATCGATGGCCACGACGTAGACGCTCTGGTCGAGACCATGCGCAATATGCGTAATCTGAAAGGTCCACAGGTGCTGCACATCATGACCAAAAAAGGTCGTGGTTATGAACCTGCTGAAAAAGATCCTATCGGTTGGCATGCTGTGCCTAAGTTTGACCCATCGCTATTTAAAAAGCCGGCCACCAAACCCGGTTTACCGACCTTTTCTCAAGTCTTCGGTAAATGGTTGTGCGACATTGCCGAACAAGATGAGAAAGTGTTAGCGATTACTCCTGCGATGCGTGAGGGGTCTGGCATGGTGGAGTTTTCCCAGCGCTTCCCGAAACAATATTTTGATGCAGCGATTGCCGAGCAGCATGCGGTCACCTTAGCGGCGGGTTTTGCCTGCGAAGGTTTCAAGCCTGTAGTCGCGATTTACTCGACTTTCCTGCAACGCGCCTATGATCAGCTTATTCACGATGTCGCACTACAACAATTGCCCGTGTTATTTGCCATTGACCGTGGCGGTATCGTCGGTGCCGATGGTCCAACCCACCAAGGTGCATTCGATTTAAGTTTTATGCGTTGTATCCCTAATATGGTGATCATGGCGCCGTCCGATGAAAACGAATGTCGTCAAATGCTCTACACTGGCTATTGCTATGATGCGGGCCCAAGTGCGGTGCGTTACCCAAGAGGTAGTGCCACGGGAGCGATGCAAGTCGAGTCCATGACTGCGTTGCCAATTGGTAAAGGTGTCATTAAGCGCATAGGTAAGCGTATTGCCATACTTAACTTTGGTACCTTGCTCGCATCGGCATTAACCGCTGCCGAAAGCTTAGATGCGACGGTTGTCGATATGCGCTTTGTGAAACCACTTGATGTTGATCTGATAAAAGAAATGGCACTAACCCATGAAGTGTTAGTCACTGTGGAGGAAAATGCCATTATAGGCGGTGCGGGTGCCGGAGTGCTTGAACAGCTTCAAAAGCTAAAAATGCCTAAAGCCGTACTCCAAATTGGTTTGCCAGACGAGTTCATTAAACATGGCTCGCCAGAGGAAGTCATCCACGACTTGCAACTGGATGCCGAAGGCATACTGGCGCAAATCAATGCTTATCTAGCGCAATAGGCTGAACTGGCTTATCTCGTTAAGACGCTAAATGTTATCAATAAAAAATTCCGCCCATAAAAAAAGGACTGCAATTGCAGTCCTTTTTTGTTGCTGTCTGTTATAACAGCGGCTGATCCAATAAAGCTTAAGCTTCGATATCTATCGTCGCAGTTTCTTGGTTTGGGCCACCCTGTGACACCATCACCATCGCAGGGCGCAGCAAGCGACTGTTCAGCTCATAACCCTTTTGCATCACCAACATCACAGTGTTCGCAGGGAACTCGGCGCTTGGCTGCATGCCAATCGCTTGATGTTGATCAGGGTTAAATGACTGACCTTGTGGATCAATTTGCTTAACACCAAATTTAGCCACCGCAGTGAGTAAGCTTTTTTGAGTTAACTCAACACCTTGATAAATCGCTTTAGTCGCTTCATCTTCTGGGTTTGTCCCCATTAGCGCGCGCTCCATGTTATCAAGCACAGGCAAAAGTTCATTGGCGAACTTTTCCAAGGCAAACTTGTTCGCCTTTTCCACATCCATTGCCGCACGACGACGAATGTTATCGACCTCGGCTGCGGCGCGGATGACTGAATCCTTCTGCTCTTCAACTTTCGCCAAAGCTTCAGCGAGTAACTGTTCCAGCTCTTCAATACGGAAATTGGCCTGGGTAAGCTCATCGATCAGACTTGCTTCTGCGGTAGATACTTCAGACTCTACACCCTCTTGGATCAGATCCTGTTCTGCTTTAATCGATTCGTTGCTCATTTTCACTCCAGCTAAAAATGCTTTGTTTCTGAAATACTCTGGGCATATTATGGGGATCAATTTTGACGTTTCAAGGCCTAAGGCCAGATCTAGCATAAATATGACCACAAAGTTTCATACTATCGGCCTTATCGGCAAACCTCACCACCAAGGGACCAACCAAACCTTAAAGCGTCTACATTATTGGCTGACAATGCAGGGCTTTGAAGTCTTAGTGGAAGAGCGTGTTGCTACCGAATTAGGACCCAATATCATAGCGGTCGATTTACTAGAAATTGGCGCGCGTTGCGACTTAGCCATAGTCGTCGGTGGTGACGGTAACATGCTCGGCGCGGCAAGGGTATTAGCCCGCTTCGATTTAGGCGTGATTGGGGTTAACCGCGGCAATTTAGGCTTTTTAACCGATCTGCCGCCCGATGCCTTCGAAGAGGCGCTCGCCAAGGTACTCGATGGAGAGTTCGATACCGAGCATAGATTCTTACTCGAAGCCGAAGTCTATCGCCACGGTATGCTCAAGGCGAGCAACACCGCCGTCAACGAAGCCGTACTCCATCCGGGTAAAATTGCCCACATGATTGAGTTTGAGGTCTATATTGACGATCAGTTCATGTACAGCCAACGTGCCGACGGCATGATAGTGTCAACGCCTACCGGTTCAACGGCCTACGCCCTCTCCGCTGGCGGCGCTATTCTGACGCCTAATTTACAGGCCCTAATCTTAGTACCTATGTTCCCGCACACTTTGTCGTGCCGCCCGATTGTTGTCGATGCGTGCAGCACCATAAAAATGGTTGTGTCACCTGAAAATGGCGAAAACCTCGAAGTCAGCTGTGATGGCCACGTGCATTTAGCCGTGTTACCCGGCGATGAAATCATAGTGCGCCGCAGCTCTGAACGTTTACGGCTTATTCATCCTAAAGGACACAACTATTTCCACGTGCTGCGGACCAAATTAGGCTGGGGCAGCAAGTTGTTTTAAGTCTGTATCTTTGGGCTAAATCACCAATAAAAGAGACATATCACGTCTCTTTTTTATTTTGTAAATTTAACCTAGAAGGTTGCGATTAAAGCCTTATCTTTTCCCCTGCACAGTCTTTGGTGAACTTTTTAGCACTTCTCACAAACGACTAATATTCGCATTAATGGCGTTTAAGCATTAATGACACTAACCAGTTTGATAAAAGTTCAAACAGTATTTTTTAGTTTTGTTACTTAAAATTTCGGCTTCAATTTCACCCTGTTCTCTCAATTTCCCCTCTTAACCCATTAGAAGCGGTCACTTTTTATTTCAACTTTTCTGTTGTTCTCTCAATATACTTGAATATTTTGGCTGGCTGTTCGCTCAAATAAACTGAAATTAAATTAAATTAAATTAAACAATGGTTATAAAATTTCATATTAAAGTAAAATTCATTAAGTGATATCCATCACAATAAAATCCCACCATTCTAAAAGGTGCTCTAGATCACTATAAAAAACCATTCCAAAATGGACATATTAGGCAAATATTACAATAGCTTGATAAAAATAGAAGTAAATGAGTTAATCCAGCCACAACAATCTATGCGACCTTAATCACACCTTAAAAATGACTGAAAAAACCAATAACAGACTATTAATGAAATAAATGGATCAGTTAATTGCAATAATGACGATGAATATGAGTGATAGCTCTACTTTTAATAACCAGAAAAACAACAAATTTAATTTAATATAACCAAAGTAGATATACACCCAACAGTCTAAGTGATCATTGTCACATATAAGAAAATCCCCCGAGAGAAGCACCCCGCAGCACTGTAAATTAGCATTTCATATAACAGCCAAGATGATCTAGATCATATTAGTCAAGCTCACAATAGCGTCTAGTACACAACACAGAATGTCGAGACCGTAAGTACTTGCAGTATTAACTGCTGATTTATTGGTCTGGGAAGTCGACATGAAGGCAGATGAAAAATCCTAATATCAATAATAAGACAGACCACTTTATGAAGAGGCAAGCATGACAATACTTCAACTCCTCGCTAGCTTGACGCCAGTGCTCAGTGTAATGCTATTTCTAGTGTTACTCAGAATGCCTGCATCTAAGGCTATGCCTATCTCCATGATAATCACAGCGCTCGCCGCCGTGTTTATTTGGCAAATGGATACCACATTACTGGCGGCATCGGTCCTCGAAGGACTGCTCTCAGCCATCACACCGTTAACTATCATTTTTGGTGCCGTATTCCTACTCAATACCCTGAAATACTCAGGTGCCATGGACACTATCCGTGCTGGGTTTACTAACATCAGTGCCGATGCCCGTGTACAAGTCATCATCATCTGTTGGTTATTCGGTGCCTTTATTGAAGGTAGTGCTGGTTTTGGTACTCCCGCAGCCATTGGCGCACCACTACTGGTATTGCTTGGTGTACCACCCGTTGCCGCAGCTGTCGTGGCTTTAATTGCTGACTCGGCCTGTGTATCCTTCGGTGCGATTGGTCTACCCGTACTTTTTGGGATGGAACAGGGTCTGATCCAAGGTGGCGTGAGCATGGCGGCGGAGCAATTTGCTGCCCATGGCGGTAACTATGCTGGTTATGCTCGATATATCGTCATGCATATGATCACTATCGATTTAATCACAGGTTCATTAATTCCTCTCGTAATGGTGACCATGCTGACAGGATTCTTTGGTCGCAATAAATCCTTTAAGGAAGGCTTAGCAATTTGGAAATTTGCGATTTTCTCAGGTCTTGCCTTTACCGTCCCCGCATGGATCATCAACTACCTTGCAGGCCCAGAATTCCCTTCGGTTATCGGTTCACTGATCGGTATGGCCTTAGTGATCCCCGTTGCGCGTAAAGGCTACTTACTGCCTAAAACGCCATGGAATGATTTCGCAGAGAATGACAGTCAAGAAAGCGGAAAAGTCGAAACAACGGCTAAGTTTTCCCAAATTGCCGCTTGGACACCTTACATCATCATGGCTGCGCTTTTGGTACTGTCGCGTACAGTGGCACCGTTAAAAGCATGGTTATCAAGCTTTAACATCAGCTGGACAGGCCTAATGGGCACTGAGCTTAAAGCCAGCTTCGCAACCTTATATGCACCAGGTGCCTTCTTTGTTGCCGTGTGTATTCTAGGTTTCTTCCTGTTCAAAATGAAAAGCCCTGCGATTCAGCAAACGGTCGGTGTTTCATGTAAGTCCATGTTGCCAACCATTATTTCATTAGGCGCATCAGTGCCTATGGTGAAAATCTTCTTAAACTCAGGCGCGAATGGTGCAGGTCTTGCCTCAATGCCTGTCGCTTTAGCGGATATGTTGGCAGGTTCCATGGGCGCAGTGTGGGCTTGGATGGCGCCTATCGTGGGGATTTTTGGTGCCTTCTTATCGGGTTCAGCCACCTTCTCAAACATGATGTTCTCCAGCCTTCAATACAGCGTGGCCGACAATATTGGCATGAACCACACACTGGTATTGGCACTACAAGGTATCGGTGCAAACGCCGGTAACATGATGTGCGTAATGAACGTGGTTGCCGCTGCAACAGTAGTGGGTATGGCAGGTAGAGAATCAGAAATTATCCGTAAAACAATGCCTGTTGCCATTGGTTATGCCTTACTGGCGGGCACAATAGCTACCCTGTGGGGTGGATTCTAAGCCGTTTTATTTTATTGAATGCCCGAAGTCACTCCCAGTGACTTCGGCTTTAATCTATTAATAAAGAGAATGATGCTATGTCGATTAACTATAAACTGGTCATCGATGATCTAAGAACGCAATTAGGTGATCATCCCGTGACGGATGATCCCGTTCGCCGTTTTGCCTGGTCCACCGATGCAAGCTACTTCAGGATAGTCCCAGAAGTGGTTGTCCATGCAGAAACCCTAGAACAGGTAAAGCTCACATTAGCCGTTGCCCGTAAGCATGATGCACCCGTCACGTTTAGGGCCGCTGGAACCAGTTTATCTGGCCAAGCTATCGGTGAAGGTATTTTGTTGATCCTTGGCCATGATGGTTTTAGAAAGATTGAAGTCAGTAGCGATGCCAAACAAATCACCTTAGGTGCGGCTGTCATTGGTTCCGACGCTAACGCCGTACTCGCGCCGCTTAACCGCAAAATTGGTCCCGATCCCGCCACCATAGGCTCCGCCAAAATTGGTGGTATTGTGGCAAACAATGCTTCGGGAATGTGCTGTGGTACTGCGCAAAACAGTTACCAAACTATCGCTTCCGCGAAACTTCTTTTTGCAGATGGTACTGAACTCGATACAGGCTGTGAAAAATCAAAAGCTGCCTTTGTTAAATCCCATGGAAAAATACTGGATGCGCTGACAGAACTGTCGCACATGACTCGCCATAACACAGTGTTAGCGGACAGAATTCGTAAAAAGTATTCCATTAAAAATACCACCGGCTACGGCATCAATTCGTTACTCGATTTTACCGACCCATTTGACATCATCAACCACTTAATGGTGGGGATGGAAGGCACCTTAGCCTTTATTAATGAAGTCACTTATCACACAGTGAATGAGGCTAAATTTAAAGCCTCAGCTATGGCCGTATTCCATAATATGGAAGATGCCGCACGAGCCATACCACTGATAAACGGTGAAAGCGTTTCTGCTGCTGAACTCCTTGATTGGCCATCAATCAAAGCAGTAACGGGCAAGCCTGGCATGCCAGATTGGTTATCAGAATTACCGGCCCTATCCGCTATTCTACTGATAGAATCCCGTGCTGATGACGACAAAACCTTAGAAAATTATACTCAAGATGTCACCGCGAAACTCGCCGGCTTTGACTTTATCCGCCCAATGGAATTTAGTACTAATCCAGCGGTTTATGACAAATACTGGGCAATGCGCAAAGGCTTGTTCCCGATTGTAGGTGGTGAGCGTCCAAAGGGAACCTCAGTTATCATCGAAGACGTGGCCTTTGAACTAGAGCACCTTGCTGCTGCGGCGCACGATATCACTGAGCTTTTCCATAAACATGGTTACCCTGAAGGCTGTATTTATGGCCATGCTCTTGCGGGGAACTTCCACTTTATCATTACCCCCACCTTCTCGACTCAAGCCGATATCGATCGTTTCCATGCCTTTATGGATGATATTGCCGACATGGTGATTAACAAGTACGACGGTTCAATGAAAGCCGAGCATGGTACTGGCCGTGCTGTCGCGCCGTTCGTCGAAAAAGAATGGGGACAAGATGCTTACACTTTGATGAAGAGCATCAAACAAGTATTTGATCCACAGGGTATTCTAAACCCAGGTGTTATTCTTAACGACGATAGCAATGTCCACGTTAAAAACATCAAACCCTGCCCTGTGGTCGATGATTTTGTTGATAAATGTATCGAATGTGGTTTCTGTGAAAAAACCTGCCCAACATCGGCACTCAACTTCTCACCTCGTCAGCGTATTGCGACTCTGCGTGAAATCGAACGTTTAGAACAATCCGGTGATAAAGCCGCCGCAGCAGAAATGCGCGCCGCCGCTAAATACGATGTAGTTGATACCTGTGCCGCCTGTCAGCTTTGTACTATTGCTTGCCCAGTGGATAACAGCATGGGCCAACTGGTGCGTAAACTGCGCACGCCGTACATCAGCACTACTGAACAAAAAGTCTTAGATTTCCAAGCCAAACACTTTGGCGCAGTTAACCAGGTTATCAGTTCAGGTTTTGACATGCTTGGCGTGATCCACAAGATCACTGGCGATAACATTACCAGTGCCCTAATGAAAACCGGCCGTTTGATTTCAAAAGAAGTGCCTTATTGGAACCCCGATTTCCCGAAAGGCGGCAAATTGCCAAAACCATCCCCCGCTAAAGTTGGCCAAGAAACAGTGGTTTACTTCCCAGCCTGCGGCGGCAGAACCTTTGGTCCGACCCCCAAAGATCCCGATAACCGCACTTTACCTGAGGTGGTTGTCACGCTGCTGGAACGTGCTGGCTATAACGTCATCACGCCAGAAAAAACCCGCGATTTATGTTGCGGCCAGATGTGGGAATCTAAGGGCGACTTTAAAAACGCCGATGCCAAACGCCAAGAACTCATCGATGCAGTGAGCAAGATGACCAATGGTGGCAAGCTGCCAGTGATCGTCGATGCCCTGTCTTGCACCTACCGCACTTTGTCAGGTAATCCAAAAGTACAAATTATCGACTTAGTTGAGTTTATGCACGACAAGCTACTGACTAAGCTCAACATCAGCAAAAAAGTCAATGTGGCACTGCACTTAGGTTGTAGCGCACGCAAGATGAAACTTGAACCTAAGATGCAAGCAATCGCCGATGCCTGCTCTGCGCAAGTGCTCAAACCTGCAGGAATTGATTGCTGCGGTTACGCGGGTGAAAAAGGCTTGTATAAGCCTGAAATCAACGCCAGCGCACTGCGTAATATTAAAAAGCTCATTCCTGTCGAGATTAAGGAAGGCTATTACGCCAACCGTATGTGCGAAGTCGGTTTGACCCAACACAGCGGCATTTCCTACCGCCACTTAGCTTATCTGCTCGAAGAGTGCAGCCGCTAATCTGGTATGACAGTAGTAAACAACGGGGCTATTTTTTGCCCCGTTTGTTTATATAAGCGAACTATTCTCATTTATTTGTCATTAAGTACTTTTTGAGAATTTAAAACCTGAATAAATACATTTTAAAATCAATGTAATCATTGAGTTAAAATATTCTCATTTTTGAAAAAATCTACAAGCTCATTTACTAAATTAGGGCTACTTATTCCGCTAAGATAGGCCTATATTTGATCAACTACCTTAGCATTAGTGTGGATATTGGGTCACACTGCAAGGCAATGTCGTTCACTAACAAGAAAGAGAAAACACAATGAAAATCGCCCTTTTCATCCCGTGTCTAGTCAATCAAATGATGCCAGAGGTCGCGATTGCCACCTTGGAATTATTAGAGAAACTCGGGCACCAAGTGATTCTACCCGCGGGTCAAACATGCTGTGGCCAGCCGATGACAAACTCGGGTTGCTTCGATGCAGCACGCAGTACCACCCTTAAATTGCTCAACGCCTTTAAAGGAGTGGAATGCGACGCTATTGTTTGCCCTGCTGCCTCTTGTTTAGTGGCCGCTAAAGAAAACTTCCACGAGTTTGATAGCAGCCCAGAAGCACAAGCTGTGATCAACAAACTCTATGAACTCACAGAGTTTTTACACGATATCGCGCCGATCCCAGCCTTTACCAAGCCCTTCGCGCACAAGGTAAGCCTGCAACTGAGTTGCCATGGCATTCGCATGTTAAGCCTTGCCACCCCAAGTGAGCAAATGGGGCCAAGATTCAACAAAGTCGAAGCTGTATTGGCCAATATTGCAGGCATAGACATAGTGTATCCAGACCGCCGCGACGAATGCTGCGGCTTTGGTGGCACCTTCGCCGTCGATGAAGGCGCAGTGTCAGCCAAAATGGGCAAAGACAAGGCCCAAGCCCACGCTGCAACGGGTGCTGAGTATGTGGTGGGTTTTGATCCCTCATGCCTGTTGCACCTCGATGGCATGATCCGCAGACAGCAATTGCCGATTGAAATTCGCCACATAGCGCAAGTGCTAAACGCCGCGCTCTAGGAGACTCACCATGGCTTACAATCATAATCACGGGGCTAATGGCTCCCAAGTCCATGCCCATAAAGCCGATATTTTTTGCCGCGACGAAACCCGTGTCGACTGGCATTCAAAAGCGCTATGGATGCTCAGAGAAAAACGCGACCGCGCCGCGGGTAGCATCCCAGAATGGGAACAACTGCGCCAGCTTGGCTCAGAAATTAAGCTCCACACGCTAACCCATCTTGCTCAATATCTTGAAACCTTTGAACAAAACTGTATCGCCAACGGCATACAAGTCCATTGGGCGAAAGATGGCGCAGAGCACAATCGTATCGTGCATGACATTTTATCCCGCCATAAAGTCAAAAAGTTGGTGAAGTCTAAGTCTATGCTGACCGAGGAATGTCACCTCAATCCGTACTTAGAACAACGTGGCATTGAGGTCATAGATACCGACTTAGGTGAGCGGATTATTCAGCTCGCCAAAATGCCACCATCACACATAGTCGTGCCCGCTATCCATATGAAAAAGGAAGAAGTCGGCGAACTCTTCCATGAGAAACTCGGCACTAAAGCAGGGGCAGCCGATCCCTTGTATTTAACCCGTGCCGCCCGTGCCCACCTGCGTGAACAGTTCCTTAGCGCCGATGCCGCGATGACAGGCGTGAACATGGCAATTGCCGATAAAGGCGCCGTGGTGGTCTGCACGAACGAAGGCAACGCCGACATGGGCGCTAACCTGCCTAAGTTGCAGTTGCATTCAATGGGGATCGATAAAGTGGTGCCCGATATCGATAGCGCAGCCGTCTTGCTACGCACACTGGCACGCAACGCCACAGGCCAACCTGTCACGACTTATAGCGCCTTTTACCGTGGCCCACAGCCCGAAGGTGAGATGCACATTATTATCGTCGACAATGGCCGCACTGAGATGCTCAAGGATAAAATCCTCGCAGAATCATTGAAGTGTATTCGTTGTGGTGGTTGCCTCAATACCTGTCCTGTGTATCGTCGCTCCGGCGGTTACAGCTACAACTACACCATCCCTGGCCCAATTGGTATCGCAGTGGGCGCTAAGATTGATGACACTAACTCGATTGCCTGGGCCTGTACCTTGTGTGGCAGCTGTACCTATATCTGCCCAACTAAGGTGCCGCTCGATAAGATTATTTTCCACCACAGACGCCTTAAAGCTGAAGCCGGAAAACTCCCCTATGGCAAAAACAGTTACATGCCATTAGTCGGTAAATTTATGGCAAGCGAAACCATGCTGAACTGCTCTATGAGTGTGGCGAGAACTGCGCTGCGCATTCTACCGGGTAGTCTGTTAAAACCCTTTAGCGGTGCATGGGGTAAATACCGTGAACTGCCCGTTGCACCGAACTCCAGCTTCGAAGCTTGGTTTAAGAAACACAGGAGCCTATAAGATGTCTAGTAAACTTGAAATTCTCAATGCGCTCAAACTGTCGGCCTTAACAAATCATCCTATGCCAAGCATAGATGTGACGCCAAGAGTCGAAAATCTCGTCGGCCAGTTCGAGACTAACCTCAATACTGTCGCGGGTACGCTGCATAAAGAAGGTGGCATCAAAGCCCTGCAAGCCAAAGTCGATGAACTTATCGCCCAAGGGTTACAGGTTATCTCCCTTGTCGAGGGGGTCACGGCAAACCGTGAAATGCCACCCACAGCCCACGAGCTCAAAAACATAGATTATGCAGTGATCCCAGGTGACATTGGCGTTGCCGAAAACGGTGCCATTTGGGTTAACAATAAGAATCTAGGCCACAGAGTGACACCTTTTATCTGTGAAAACCTGATCTTAGCCCTGCCAACGAATAAGATTGTGCCGACCCTACATCAGGCAGCTAAAGAAATCACGTTAGCCTCAGGTGAGTTCGGGGTATTTATCGCGGGTCCATCAAAAACCGCCGATATCGAACAAGCCCTCGTCGTCGGCGCCCACGGCGCCTGCAGCTTGAACGTGTATTTGCTCTAATGCCTCGAGATTTAATGTAACCAAGAAAATTCAAGGGTTATGGAATCATCGAAACACAAAAGCCGCCTTCATTAGCGGCTTTCTTATTGAGATTTCGCTGAATGATATTTGAGTTGTAGGCTGATAAACCACTAACACTGCTTACCAATTAACGTTTATTGACTAACAGTTTACAGGCTTGCCATGGCATTTACTCGCCGACTCTGTGAATAGAAACCTAGGGTTTTAAGCTTATGAACGAGAGCCATGGTCGTTCTCATGCATCCCTGCATTGCACGACATTCAGGCGTCCTGCCTATCAGATGGCGAACTGGCAGTTAAACACGGATGTTGTTCAAGTCAATCCGTGGATGCAGGGCCGCTCCATCCTGCTCTTTGATGAACGGCGCCATCTCTGATATTTATCTGTGTACGTTAGTGACGTTTAAATATAAACCCAACATTAAGATATTGATTTAAAATGTGATATTACTACATTCTAAGGCAATCGTTAGTGATAAGCAGGGGATCTTTATCAAGTCGCTTTAACCACGTGCGATAGCGCACATACTGAGGATACCTTGGTAGTATCCTCGACTCGGTTGATAGTATTCTCGACTATGTCCATGAGGCATTTATAGTAAAGGTGAGTAAATGAACGAGGTATTACTACAAATAAAGGCGCTCACCAATGGTGATCCTTTGTTGACGGCTGTCATTGTTGGAGTATTAACATTTACGTTAATTGGACTCGTAGGCTACATGCTAAAAGATGTCCCCGCAAAGCTGTTAAGTTGGCTCAGTAGTCTGCTGTTTGTGCGGCTCACTATAGACGATAGCCATCAGGCGCGCACAGAGGTATTCAATAAACTGTCCTTTTTGATCAGTAATACTACCATTCCGTTTTTTTCACGCTCTATCTCTGAGGCTGTGTACTATGACTATAGTGTGAGTTACGACGGGCGTGTCAGTGTTAAGTCTATCGGCTACGGTATGCACCTGTTTAAATACGGTGGTTGTTTCATGTTGGCTACCCGATCTAAGGTCGATAGTACGATGGCATACGATACAATTACTGTAAGTGCACCATGGTGGGCAAAAGATAAACTATATAGTTTTTTAGAAGATACTCGTGGAGACATCTCTACAGAGCCAAAAGTGAATATTTTCGAAGAAACCGAATGGTGTCGCTACGGCACATTGAAATCATCTGGTTTTAGTGAATTAGTGCTAGATGAAGGGTTTAAGCAGAAGTTGATGGGAGAAGTTGATAACTTCGCAAGTAGGGGAAAATCAGTTGTAAGTAAGCTAACCATACTGTTACATGGCAAAACGGGTACAGGTAAGACGGGTATAGCGAGAGCCTTAGCTGTTGAGTATCATCGCGATCTTTACATATTGAATCTATCGACTGTCAATGATGCCACTATTCATAAGGCGATTAGAAAGGTACCGCCCGGAGCTATGTTGTTAATAGAGGACTGTGACTGTGTAAAGGCTACGGTATCACGAACTGCTGAAAGCAATGTAGATAACCCACCACTCACTTTAGGTGGCGTTCTAAACGCGTTAGACGGAATCGTTCCTCTTGATGATTGCCTTGTCATAATGACCACAAATCATCTTGATAATCTTGACCCCGCGTTGATACGTAAAGGTCGTGTAGATGTCAATATTGAAGTACCACTTATCAGTGCAAAACAAGTTAATGAAGACTACTTTGAGCGTTTTGGCGCAGTTCTTAATAGAACTGAGCCATTGTTAGGTTGTGAAGTCTATGAACTCCATCGCAGAGCGAGCTTAAGATATGGAGTGTGTTGTAAGCCAGTGTAACCCTCCTCCGAAATAGACTCATTCAACGGTCAACGCTATTTGGCTATTGCTTTAACCGAGTACTTATTAGGGTCTGAGTTAACTCTCCTCAGGCCCTTTAACTTGCCAAACTCAGTAATGAGCTTGAGCCAATTTTCATGGGGGATATTTAATCTTGTCAGTAACTTGGTGCTAGTTTCACTGATGGCGCCACGTTTATCATTGCGAATGATTCGCTCAGTATCCTCCACCAATTGTTCGCTAAGGGCAGGTCATATCTGCACAAAAGTCTCTTTCAAAATACAACCCCGCATTCAGCGGCTTGTCCGCTGCAATGCTTTGTTAGCTGCTTATAAAATCTGCAGAGAACGGAATAAACCTCTGTGCAAAATTATGTTTTCCTTCATATTCAGTCGAGCTTCTTTATTCTTGTAGCGAAAAACTTGATGGCTAGTTTGTTTGGGCTGATTCCCAATCAAGCTAAAATGAAATAACATTTGTAATACGAAGTGAAAATCTTTTGTTTTTATCAATTGTTGTGAAACAGCCTCATCGAAAGCTTGCTTAAACTCCTCTATCCGAATTGTTTGCTTTCTTAGCGTTGTAAATATATCTAGAATTCTATGAATATCTGGTATTACACCATGAAGCTCATCCTCAAGCTCACTTCGTAAGTAGTTTGAAAATGCAGTATCTGAATAAGCTACTGTTAGCGGTTCTATTTTTGAGTGGTTATTTTCTAGTGAGTATTCAGCACAAACTTGCAAATATCGCACATAATCTCTCGGTCGAAGAAGTGAGCTTCTAGGGTCTGTTGATCTTTGCTGTACAAATGTTGTTCAGCAATATATCGGCAGCCACATTAACATAAACGCCAGTGACACCATACTGGCGTAATTTCTTGCTAGCTTGTCATATCTTGTTGATATTGCTCGATAGTGCTTAATTCTTCCAAAAGCATTCTCCACTAAATGTCGATACCGATATAAGCACCAATCGACTCTTTCTTGAGGTGTATTCTTATAGCGGCGCCTTGGAATAACAGATTTCCC